>NZ_PIJF01000006.1:0-80242 GCF_002809985.1 Geobacillus sp. WSUCF-018B | reverse complement strand
GAACAGAGTCGGAATTTTGTTCCGTTTGGTAAAATATACAAAAACCAGAGAGGGCTGACTCCAAAAGTCCGCTTTTTGGCGGACTTTTGGGTCAGCCCCCTCTCGCATTCCATCATAGACGCAAAACCGATGATCGAAGAAACAACATGACCGTTTTCGGACCCGCTTCTTTGACTTACTTTTGGAAAAACGCCCCTTTCGCCACCTTTTCCACCAAACTCGGCGCAAGGCGATACAGCCGGCTGCCGAGATCCATCCAGCGTGGCATGTTCACTTCGCGCGTCGGCGTCATCATCGCGGCAACAACGCGCTTCGCCACCGCCTCCGGGCGCAGCATCCAACGCGACACGTTGCGCACATACTCGCCAGATTCATCAGCGGTTGAAAAAAAGTTCGTCTCCACCGGCCCCGGATTGACGGTCGTGACAAAAATGCCAAAGCGCCCCGCCTCGAGGCGAAGGCTGTCAGTAAAGCCGATGACGGCATGTTTCGTCGCGGAATAGACGCTCGACTTCGGCGTCGCGATTTTGCCGGCTTGCGAGGCGATATTGAGAATGTGGCCGCTTCGGCGTTCTTTCATATGCGGATACACCGCCTTCGTGCAGGCGATCAAGCCGAAGACATTGACCGCAAACATCCGTTCCATCTCGTCAAGGTCGATATCTTCCACGTAGCGAAATACGCCAAATCCGGCATTGTTCACAAGCACATCGATAGCGCCCAGTTCAGCAGACAGCTTCGCAAATACCGCTTCGACCATCTCGCGGTCGCTGACATCAAGCGGCGCGTACGGGGCGCGAATGCCGGTTTGCGCTTCAATGCGCGCACTGATTGCTTTCAACTTTTCTTCACTGCGCGCCAAGAGCACCGGCACCGCCCCTTGGCGCGCCGCTTCATAGGCGATTTGCTCGCCGATTCCTCCCGACGCTCCGGTGATGACGACATGGCGCCCCTTCAGCCGCACACCGACACCCCCGCCGCTTCGTACACATAATGGCCGTCTTCGTGTCTTTTTTGTACATACCCGTTTTCTTCCAAATAATCAAGCTGGCCGATCGTCTCTGACATCGTCAGCATGAGCTGGCGTTCGTAAGCGGTGGGAAACAGCTTTTGACAAACGTCAAACACCGTATGCGGGCGTTCTTTCACCATTTCGAGCACCCGCTCGGCGCGCTGGCGCTGCTTATCGAGCCGCTCGCGAACGAGCGCCGGAATATCGGTCGCATCGTCGCCATGGCCGTTTAACGAGCGAACGATGTCGTATTGCAGCATTTTTTGCAGCGATTCGTTGTACTGCAACAACGGTTTCGGCCGCTCCGTCTCCCCTTCCGCCGGCGGTTCCATCATTGGATTCGGGGAAATATGAACAAGCAAATGATCGCCGCCGATCAACACCCCATCCGCCTCGCGGTAAAGAGCAATATGACTTTGCGCATGTCCCGGCGTTTCGATGACCTGCCACCCTGGCAACCCCGGCGCCGCGTCCCCTTCCGTCACCATGATGTCAAGCCCGCGCCGGCTTGCATATCGAAGCGATCCGCCTTCTTTGGACAGCTGACTGAACAAGCGGCGGTCAACGCCGCATTCCGTAAAAAATTCTTGAAAAAATTGGACGTACCGTTCCATAAACGAACGTTCACGGCGCAAAAACGGATCGGCTTTCGGATGGCCGATGATCGGCGCATGCGGAACATAATCAAGCAAGCCGACATGATCCGGATGATGATGAGTAATGACGATTTGTTCAATATCCTGCGGCGCATAACCGATCTCGCCAAGCTGCTTCACAAACAGCTGCCATGCCTGCTCTGTTTTCACTCCGGCATCGACCAGTGTCAACCGATCGCCGGCGATCACGTACATATGCACATCGCCGACCGGAAACGGCGTCGGCACCGTGATCCGATACACTCGTTCTTCGTTCATTGCGTTCCCTTCTTTCCCAAAGTTCATGAACCGCCCCGTTCGAACCGTTTCATCAAGCAAAATGAATAATGATTCATTATATTTTATTTTACAGTTTACACTGATTTCATCCATTTGTCATGCCTTTTTCTTCCGCACGACGAAATTGCAAAAAAATTCGTTCTCCTCTCTTGACAACCGTGCTCGTCCCGCGGCATAATGACAAATAAATTATGATACGACAAATAAATTATGATACGGCAAAACAGGCGATGAACAGGGCCAGTAAACCGCAAACGGCACCAGAGAGCGAAGCCCGCGGCTGGAAGGCTTTGCGGCCCTCTTTGCGGTTGAACCTACCCTAGGAGCTGTTAGGCCAACCTAAACGCCTCCCCGGCGTTATCGGGGCAGAGTTGGGCCTGTTTGGCGCTTGGGCCAAATCAGGCCAAAAAAGGTGGTACCGCGGAAACGAAGGTTTTCCGTCCTTTTGCAGGACGGGAAACCTTTTTCTTTTGGATGGATACATCAAGGCAAGGAGGAGTGGAATGATGAACAACGAACGAACGATCGCGCTCATCGGCGCCGGCTCGATGGCGGAAGCGCTCATCGCCGGCATGACGAAAGCGTTTTGCCATCCGGCGCACATTGTCGTCGCCAACCGACGAAACCGCCCCCGTCTTGAGGAACTGGCGCGTCAATACGGTGTTGGCACGGCGGATTGCGCGCAAGAAGCCGTCAAACAAGCGGATATCATCATTTTGGCGATGAAACCGAAAGACGTCGCCGAAGCGATGAACGCCATCGCACCATCCATCCGGTCCGATCATCTTATTCTTTCGCTGTTGGCCGGCGTGACAACGGAAACGATCGAACGGCTCGCCGGGCGCAACATCCCTGTCGTGCGCGCCATGCCAAACACATCCGCCGCCGTCGGTTTGTCGGCGACCGCCATCGCCGGCGGCCGCTTCGCCGCGAAAGAACATCTTGAGATCGCCAAACAGCTGTTTGAAACGGTCGGCATCGTCGCTGTTGTGCCGGAGCGCGACTTGCATGCGGTCACCGGCCTGTCCGGGAGCGGTCCGGCGTATGTGTATTACTTGGTCGAAGCGATGGAAAAAGCGGCAGCCGACATCGGCCTTGAGCGAGATGTCGCCAAACGGCTCATTTTGCAAACGATCATCGGCGCAGCCGAGATGCTAAAAGCGTCCGACAAACATCCATCCGTCTTGCGCCGTGAAGTCACGAGCCCAGGCGGCACGACCGAAGCCGGCATTGGCGTGCTTGAGCAATACCGGTTCCAAGAAGCGGTCATCGCCTGCATCCGAAGGGCGACGGCCCGCTCCGAAGAGCTCGGCAGCGCGCTTCTCGCTGCCATCATGGAAGCGTAAAGAACGGACCTCCAAAGCGCGCCGCCCCCGCACGGCGGATGGGCGGGGACGTTTCGGCAAAACCGGGCGCAATGAACAAGGAAACAAACGAACCTTTTCATCCGGTTATGGAAGATTTTTTTGGTTTCGCATAACGGAAACTCGAATTTCGCACATGACACAACCGCATAAGCCCATCTTTACCCAAAACAGGCTATGTTAACAGGGCCGCGGCTTTTCCACCGTCCGGCTCAGGCAAAACAGTCCGTTTCACTTTGTTTTTGACAGGCAGCGTGCTATCATCAGTCATGAACCACTCATTGGCCTAGAAAGGAGCTGCTTGTCATGAACACGGTATTGTTTTCGCCGTATACGATCCGCGGGCTGACGCTGAAAAACCGAATTGTCATGTCGCCGATGTGCATGTATTCGTGCGACACGAAAGACGGCGCCGTACGCACGTGGCATAAAATCCACTACCCGGCTCGCGCTGTCGGCCAAGTCGGCTTGATTATCGTTGAAGCGACCGGCGTGACGCCGCAAGGTCGCATTTCTGAACGCGACTTAGGCATTTGGAGCGATGACCATATCGCCGGGCTTCGCGAACTCGTTGGGCTTGTGAAAGAGCATGGGGCGGCCATCGGCATCCAGCTTGCCCATGCGGGGAGAAAATCGCAAGTGCCGGGAGAGATCATCGCTCCGTCAGCCATCCCGTTTGATGATTCGTCGCCGACGCCAAAAGAAATGACGAAAGCCGACATCGAAGAAACGGTGCAGGCGTTCCAAAACGGGGCGCGGAGGGCAAAAGAAGCCGGCTTTGACGTCATTGAAATCCATGCCGCCCACGGCTACCTCATTAACGAATTTTTATCGCCGCTCTCCAACCGGCGCCAAGACGAGTACGGCGGCTCTCCGGAAAACCGTTACCGTTTCTTGGGCGAGGTGATTGACGCTGTCCGCGAGGTGTGGGACGGGCCGCTGTTTGTGCGCATCTCAGCGTCCGACTATCACCCGGAAGGACTGACAGCGAAAGACTATGTTCCATACGCCAAACGGATGAAAGAGCAAGGCGTCGACCTTGTTGACGTCAGTTCCGGCGCCGTCGTTCCGGCGCGCATTGACGTCTATCCGGGCTATCAAGTGCCATTTGCCGAACTGATCCGCCGTGAAGCAGACATCCCGACCGGCGCCGTCGGCCTCATTACGTCCGGCTGGCAAGCGGAAGAAATTGTGCATAACGGCCGCGCCGACCTCGTCTTTTTGGGGCGCGAGCTGCTGCGCAACCCGTATTGGCCATACGCCGCGGCGAGAGAGCTGGGCGCAAAAATCTCGGCGCCCGTCCAATATGAGCGCGGCTGGCGGTTTTAACCGCGCGGGATCGAAAACGAGGCGAAATCAGCGGCAAGATCGGTGTTCGGAAACACCTTCCGCGCCTCGGCGACGAGCTGCAGCGCCGCCTCGCCTTGATAGCGAGAGCTGATATGGGTCAAAATAAGCCGCTTCGCTCCGGCCCGCCTCGCCACCTCGGCTGCATCTGTGGTCGTGGAATGGAAATAGTCATGGGCCAGCCGCTGTTCCGCCGCGGCAAACGTCGCCTCGTGGACGACGACATCGGCATCGCGGGCGAGTTCAATCGCCGCTTCGCAAAAACGGGTGTCGCCGAGCACCGCGACGATCCGCCCTTTTTGCGGCGGGCCGACAAACTCACGCCCGTCGATGACCGTGCCGTCATCGAGCATGACTGTTTTCCCTTGCTTGATTTGTTGATAAATCGGGCCAGGGCGGACGCCGAGTGCTTGCAATCGATCGACCAAGAGCGGGCCGGGCAAATCTTTTTCCACGACGCGGAAACCGTATGACGGCATGCCGTGGTCGAGCCGTTTGGTGATGACTTGAAACCGTTCATCATCAAAAATGACTCCTTCTTCGATCTCGGCGATGTTCAATTCATACCGCAGCCGCGTCCCGCTGACGGACAGCGCCGTCTCCACAAACGCGCGAATGCCTTTTGGGCCGAAGACCGTAAGCGGCGTCTCGCCGCTTTGAAACGAACGGCTGCCAAGCAGCCCAGGCAATCCAAACAAATGGTCGCCATGCAAGTGCGTAATAAAAATATGCTCGATGCGGCGCGGGCGAATGGCGGTATGCAAAATTTGATGCTGCGTCGCTTCGCCGCAGTCAAACAGCCATGTCGCCCCGCGTTCGCCAAGCAGCTGCAGGGCGACGGACGATACGTTGCGCTCTTTGGCCGGCACGCCGGCACCCGTACCTAAAAACAACAGTTCCAACGCGCTTCACTCCTTTTTCTCGCTCAATATGGCCTGTTGTTAGCGTACCAATGTCAAAACGGCTTTTCAACTTTCTTTTGCGCTCAAAAACGCCGGGTTGGCGCCCGGCTCTTTCATGAACATAAACGCTTTCCCGCCGGAAAGCAACAAAGTGTTTGCGTTCCGACCGGCAAACCTCTACAATGGTTTCATTGAAGAGACAAATTTGGTTAAAGCGAGGTACATACGGTGGACAACATGAATCCGAAATCGATCATCGTCATTTTCGGAGCGACGGGAGATTTGGCGAAACGGAAACTGTTTCCGTCCCTTTACCGCCTGTATGAAAAAGGGCATTTGAACGAGCAATTCGCTGTCGTCGGCGTCGCGCGCCGCCCGTTGTCGGCCGACGAGTTCCGGAACTATGTGCGCGACTCGGTCGAAACGGCGTTTCAGCAGAAGCTCGCTGACGAGCGATTCACCTCCCATTTCTACTATCATCCGTTCGACGTGACGGAAGCCGAGTCGTACCAGCGCTTAAAGTCGCTCCTCGAACAGCTCGACGGCACATACAAGACCGAAGGCAACCGCATCTTTTATTTGGCGATGGCGCCGGAATTTTTCGGCACCGTCACGTCCCGCTTGCAGTCGGAAGGATTGACGGAAACGCACGGCTTTAAGCGGCTCGTCATCGAAAAGCCGTTCGGGCATGACTTGGCGAGCGCCGAGAAGCTGAATGACGAGATTCGCCGCGTCTTTTCCGAGCGGGAAATCTACCGGATCGACCATTACCTCGGCAAAGAAATGGTGCAAAACATCGAGGTCATCCGCTTTTCAAACGCCATTTTCGAGCCGCTTTGGAACAACCGGTTCATCGCCAACATTCAAATCACATCGAGCGAAACGCTCGGCGTCGAAGACCGCGGCCGCTACTACGACCATTCCGGGGCGCTGCGCGACATGGTGCAAAACCATATGCTGCAAATGGTCGCCCTGTTGGCGATGGAGCCGCCGATCAAACTAACAACTGATGACATCCGCCATGAGAAAGTGAAAGTGTTGCGCGCCTTGCGCCCGATTGCGCACGATGAAGTCGACCGCTATTTCGTGCGCGGCCAATACGGACGCGGAGCCATCCACGGCAAACACGTGCCGGCGTACCGCGAAGAGCCGAACGTCGATCCGAACTCGAACACGGAAACGTTCGTCGCTGGAAAACTCCTGATCGACAACTTCCGCTGGGCCGGCGTGCCGTTTTACATCCGCACCGGCAAACGGATGGCGGAAAAATCGACAAAAATCGTCGTCCAATTTAAAGATGTACCGATGAACTTGTATTACCGGACGAATGAGACGATCGCCCCGAACTTGCTCGTCATCCACATCCAGCCGGACGAAGGGATCACCCTTCAGTTAAACGGCAAAAAAACCGGGGAATCGACGACCATAACAGCTCCATTTCAACTCGACTATTGCAACAACTGCATCGACGGCATCAACACGCCGGAAGCGTACGAAAAGCTGTTGTACGACTGCATGCGCGGCGATGCGACGAACTTCACTCATTGGGACGAGGTGGCAGCGTCATGGCAATTTGTCGACCCAATTTCTGAGGTGTGGGCGAACACAAAAGCTTCCGACTTTCCGAACTACGCGGCTGGCTCCATGGGCCCGGCGGCCGCGGACAAGCTGCTCAAACAAGACGGCTTCCACTGGTGGCCGATCGAGCATCCGCGGCCATAACCGCGAATCGTTTGCGCCCGCCGCCCTTTTGGACAAGCGAGCGTTATCTCTCATGCAAAGGAGCGAATGAACGATGAAGGTGTATGACGTCACGGCCCCGATTTACGAGGGCATGCCCGTGTATAAAAACAAACCGGAAAAACAACCGAAGCGCACCACCGTCACCAACGGCTATGTGACCGAATCGCGCATTGACATGGACGTGCACACCGGCACGCACATTGACGCCCCTCTTCATATGGTCGAAGGCGGAGCGACGTTTGAAACGATTCCATTGGACGACCTCGTCGGCCCGTGCAAGCTGTTCGATTTAACCGATGTCAACGACCGGATCACGAAAGACGACATCGCGCATCTTGACATTCAAGAAGGCGACTTCGTTCTGTTTAAAACGAAAAACTCCTTTGATGATGCATTTAACTTTGAGTTTATTTTCGTCGCCGAAGACGCGGCTCGGTATCTAGCCGACAAACGGATCCGCGGCGTCGGCATCGACGCCCTTGGCATTGAGCGAGCGCAAGAAGGCCACCCGACCCATAAAACGCTCTTTTCGGCCGGCGTCATCATCATCGAAGGGCTGCGGCTGAAAGACGTCCCCGAAGGCCGCTATTTCATGGTCGCCGCTCCGCTCAAACTCGTCGGCACCGACGCCGCCCCGGCGCGCGTCTTGCTGTTGGACCGCGAGCCGTAAAAACAGCCGGTTCCCCGATGGGACCGGCTGTTTGATCATTTCAAACCGAGAAGCCCCCTCTTCCACGTATGAGCGTAGGCAAGAGAGCGTTCAACGTCCATTCTCATCATTGTTGTTGTCCCTCACACAACTTCTTACTACACCAAAAATAATATGATTTTCAATGATTGATTAAGCATACAAATAAGACGTATAATAAAAGTAAGTATGAAAAGGGTTTAGGAAGGAGCGAAACGCACCAATGGAGAAAATGAATGTTTCGGATCAACCATCGCCGGTCGTCATGAAAGCGACAAGCAAGCTGTCCAGCCGAGGGCAAGTGGTCATTCCTGCTGAAATCCGGAAAACATTGGGCCTCACCGAAGGCGATGATCTGACGTTTATTGTCAACCAAGATGGAGAAATAAAAGTGGAAGTCACGAAGAAATATCGCTTGTCACAATTAATCGGCATTCTCAAAACCAATCAGCCGTTCCGCCCTGTTGAGGAAATCCGAGATGAAGCATATCGGACGATGGGAGCAGAGGAATTGAAAGACGGGGAGGAAAAATAGGTGGCTCGCAAGCTGTGGATTGACACAAATGTCGTGATTCGAATCATGACCGGCCATCCTCAAGAGCTTGCGGAAGAAGTTGGGGACATGTTGCAGAAAGTAGAAGCAGGAGAATTGATTTTGCGCCTTAATCCGCTCGTCGTCGCAGAATGTTGCTGGGTGCTGGCCTCCGTCTATCAAGCATCGCCGTCCGACATTTCCGCCGCCTTATTAAAGTTTACCAACGGGATCGGGATCGAAACAGAGGAAAAAGATGTTGTGCAACAGGCGCTTCGAGATTATGGCGAGAAAAAGGTGGACTTCATCGACGCATATATCGCCGCTCATGCAAAAGCGAATCCCCCAGAAGATGTCGTGACTTGGGACAAACATTTTAAACGATTGAATATTCGCCATGGCCGCCCTAAAGACTGGTAAAATGGCGGGGGCTTCCCCGCCTCTGTTTACAGCTCTTCCCCGTTCGTGCGAATGACGCGCTGGAACCAGTAGAAGCTTTTTTTCTTATAGCGTTTCAAATCGCGCAAGTTTTGATCATCGCGGTTGACGAAAATGACGCCGTAGCGCTTGCGCATCTCCCCTTGCGAGCTTAACAAGTCGGTTGCTCCCCACATTAAATAACCGATCACCTCGACCCCTTCTTCGATCGCCAGCTTCATTTGTTCGATATGGCGGCGCATATAGTCGATCCGCTCGTCATCGTCGACCGTGCCGTTCTCGTTTAGCTCCTCCTCAAGCCCGATGCCGTTTTCGGTAATGAAAATGGGCATCTGGTAGCGGGCGTACACGTCTTTTAAGGCCATCCGCAACCCGATCGGATCGATCGCCCAGCCCCATTTCGTCTTCGGCAAGTGGGGGTTCGGCGCAAGACCTTTGATGATCCGCTCATCCTGTTCCTGATGGCGGACGATTTGGCTTTGATAGTAGCTGAACGACAAAAAGTCGACCGTCTGCGAACGGAGCAACTCCTCATCCCCCGCTTCGAGCGGCAGGCAGATTCCTTTTTTCTCAAGCCGGTTGGTCACATAACGCGGATAGGCGCCGCGGGCGAACACATCAAAGAAGAAATCAATGAACAGCTCTTTCGCCTGCACGTTGGCCAAAGCGTCTTCCGGCCGGCATGTCGCCGGATACGTCGTCAAATACGTCACCATCCCGCCGATCTTCGCCTCGGGAGCGATTTCGCGCAGCGCCTTCACCGCTTTCGCGTGGGCGATAAACACGTTATGACAGACGCGGTAGGCAAACGCTTCCGGGTCTTCATCATCCGGGCAGATCGCCCCCCATAAATGCGGTTGTTCGAGCACTAAATTTTGTTCGTTGAACGTCAGCCAATAGTTCACTTTCCCGCGGTAACGCTCAAATACGATGCGCGCGTACCGCTCAAACAAGTCGACGACCTTTCGCGAGGCAAAGCCGTTGTATTTCTTGGCCAACGCCAGCGGCAAATCAAAATGGTACAGCGTAATGACCGGCTCGATGCCGTTCGCCCTCAATTCATCAAACACAGCGTCATAAAACGCCAACCCCGCTTCATTCGGCTCCCCTTCCCCGTCCGGAAAAATGCGCGTCCAAGCGATGCTCGTCCGGTAGGCGGTAAAGCCGAGCTCCTTGAACAACGCGATGTCTTCTTTGTAGCGATGGTAAAAATCGACCGCCACTTTCCAGTCGGAATGCCCTTTTGGAATCGGGCGTGCATCCACGATCGACAGCCCTTTGCCGCCTTCGTTCCACGCCCCTTCCGTCTGAAACGAGGTCACCGCCCCGCCCCATAAAAAGCCGTCGGGGATGATCGATTTACGCTGTTGTGACATGGAAAGACCCTCCTATCTGTGAACAGACGTGTTTAAGTGATTGAACGCCTTGGAAAATTCACCCTTGGGCATCATCCTCATGATGACATATTTGCTTCTTTATAAAACTAGACGGGCGGAGGTACGAGCCCGTCTAGACGTTGTGAAAACTGTTTCATGCGCTTTGGAGAAGCACCAACGCTCCCAGCAATGGCAATTTTATTGAGACAGTTTTTGCTTAATCAAATAATGGTTCGTAGCCACTTTTCGATACGTGAAGATCATTCCATCATCTCCAGCCGTTGCGAGCAGCGCTTCAGATGACAAATCGGCGATTTTCGTTCCTGTTGCCCGGTTATAAATGGCACGGCTGGTGATGATATATTGACGGCTCGCCGCCCGCAGCGGCTCCGGAAATTCAGCGGCCACCAATGCGCCGGGCTGGGCTGGATTGATGCGCGCCTTTCCGTAAAAAATCTCCCCGCCGTTCATAAAAAAGGCATCATCCCCTCCAGGGAAGGACAATAGTTGCGAAACATGCCAATCGGAAAGCCGCACCGCATACAGATCATGATCCGATGTTCCTTCCTGTCCGACATACAATACATTTTGTTTTTCGTCATACCCAATCAACGGATTGATGAATACCTTTGGGATTCGCCATTGTTTTTTCGTCTTCATATCATAAACGGCAATCGATCCCGTCAACGTGCGGCTATTGTCCGTGAAGAAAATTTTCCCGTCCCCGATCGCCAATGAACGCGGAGCAGCGATCAGCGGCACCGTTCCAAGAAACCGCATTGTTTTGGCGTCGTAAATCGCCATTTTCGTCGCTCCCGATAGCGCAACATACACCTTGCCGCCATCAATTTTTACATCCGTCGGCTGCGGTCCGGGATGAATTTCTTTCACCATTTTCATGTCGCTGGCGCGAATGACAAACAGTTTGCTGTCTTCGGCGGACAACACATACAACCATCCGGTCGACGAATCATAAGCCAAATGGGAAATGGGGACATTGGTGAAAGCATAATGGGACGATCGAACATAATAGCTCTCATCGGCCGGCAATGGATATTTATAAATTCGATTTTCCCCTTCTTTGATCAAATACAAATTGTACTTTGCATCCATCAACGCATAGTTCGTCGGGAATGGAAGCGCGTTTATCTTAGCAGAGGTGTAACGGTCATACACCGCCTTATTTGTCACCACGTAGGCCCCTTGAACATCTAAAACGGGGCCGTTATAACAGTCGTGCACCATGTTGATATTTCCGGCATCAATGCGCCTTCCCGCAAAAAACACATCGCTTCCGTCAACGATGAGCGGATGGATGGGCGCGCTGCCTCTCGGCCCTTGATACGAAACTCGCTTCACCACCTTCAAATCGGACAGGCGCAATACCGCTAAATCAGGAATGGAAACATTGCGGCCGATGAAGGCCAGACCTCGCTTCTCATTGAAAAACAACGTATTTTCCTCTGAAAAAACGGAAAAAAAGTTAGGATCAGCAATCAGCCGGCTTGTTTGGCGTTTCGCCGCCAAATCCCACATGTACATCTCATACGTCGTCTTCCCGCGCCCGTACTGCTTTCCGAAAGTTACGATTTTGTTGCCTAATAAGCCAAACGGCAATCCGTTATACGGGGCTCGTTGAATCAGCCGTTTCGTTTTGACGTCAAAAACGTCTATCGATGTTTCAGACGGCACATACAGCTTCCCGTCCCGCAAAAGAAGAGTGACCGACCGCTGGGCATATTTCCGCCATAAAGCGCTGTATGCCCGCAGAGAAACGGGTTCCTGCTTTTTGATCGACAATGTGCTCGCTTCAATAAATAATAACATCCCCTTTTCCGTGAGCGCATAAATATACCCATTTTGATCATCCATGACCCAATCGAGCACGCGCCCAGGAAGCTGTTGCGTACGCGGTCCGGCCGCTTCCGCTTTAGCGGAAGGAAACACATGGAAAAGACAGATAAACAAGAAGAGACAAAATAAAAAACCTTTCCTAAATGTTGTTCCCATTCCAATCCCCCGTCAAACAATGATTTCTAATTCCTTCCTTATACATTCCTTGCGCATAGCATAGCTCAAACAATCGAGCACCGACATTTGACCATTCCTTATCCATCCTCAATATCCATGATAGCCCACCGTCGATCATCACTTCAAGCTCTTTTTGCCATACGCACCCCGTTCGGCTGCATACACCAACCGCTGCCGATCACGAACAGCGGCCATCGCTTTGCTGTGTAATGCATTTTCATGCTTTCCCTTTTGAACCTCCTTTCCCCCAAACGGTGAAACAAATATAATGAAAACGGAACTCCCAATAGAAACAAGTGGGGTGAGGCAAAGTTGAACATTTTGCTCATTGAAGATGATGTGACGTTGTTTCAAGAAATCAAAGCCCGTTTGGAACAATGGTCGTACGACGTTTGCGGCATCCGCGATTTCGGTCGTGTGATGGAAGAGTTTTCTGCTTGCAAGCCGCACTTGGTGATCATCGACATCCAGCTGCCGAAATTTGACGGGTTCCACTGGTGCCGCCAGATTCGTGCTCATTCGAACGTCCCGATTTTGTTTTTATCATCGCGCGACCACCCGACTGATATGGTCATGTCGATGCAGCTTGGAGCTGATGATTACATCCAAAAGCCGTTTCATTTCGATGTGCTGATCGCCAAAATCCAAGCGCTGCTCCGCCGCGTGTACAACTACAATGCCGGACCCGTTCAGCTGCAAACATGGTGCGGGGCAACGGTCGACTATGAAAAAAGCACAGTCTCAAATGAACACGGAACAGTGGAGCTGACGAAAAACGAGCTGTTGATTTTGAAACATTTATTGGCCAAGAAAAACCAGATCGTTGCTCGGACGGAGCTGATCAAACGGCTATGGGAAGACGAACGGTTTGTCAGCGACAACACGCTGACCGTCAACGTCAACCGCCTACGAAAAAAACTGGACGAACTCGGCTTGGGCCGCTTCATTGAAACGAAAGTTGGGCAAGGCTATATGGCTACGGAAGAAGGGAGCCACTGATGATCAAAGATTATTTGTGGGAACGAAAAAGCTGGATGGCCCTCTTTCTCTTTCTAGAGCTGTTCATCCTGTTTGTCGCTTATCTGGATCCGACGATTCCGCTCTCCTCCGTCCTTTACATCGTCTTTTTAACGACTATCATCTTTGTTGTCTTTGTCATCATCCGTTGGAAAAAAGAAACGGCATTTTATCAACGTTTGCAAGAGTGGGAGCGCGGCCACGATCCCGTCTCTGCCCTGCGGGCGGCAAGCCCGCTGGAGAAGATCGTCGAACGCGTCCTCGCCAGCCAAACGGACCAATGGAAACAGGAACTGAAAGAACACCTCACCACGTTGGAACAAGAGAAAGATGAACTGTTGTCATGGATTCATGAAATGAAAACGCCGCTGACGGCCATGCGGCTCATCATCGAACGGGTTGGGGACGAAAACACGAAAGCGCAACTCTTGTACGAATGGCTGCGCATTCATCTGCTTCTTGATCAGCAACTTCATCAACGACGGCTTCCACACATGGAAAACGACTTATATATCGAACAAGTCGAACTTGAGCCACTTCTCATCAATGAGATTAAACCGCTGCAATCGTGGTGTATGCAAAAAGGCATCGGCTTTGACCTTCAATTGGACGTCCGCTCCGTCCTGAGCGATGCCAAATGGCTTTCTTTTATCATCCGGCAAATCATCACAAATGCGGTGAAATACAGCGAGTCATCTGACATTGTCGTGAAAAGCTTTATGAAAAACGGCCATGCCCGCTTGCAAATTCAAGATTTCGGCTTGGGCATTGATCCAAAGGACTTGCCGCGCATTTTCGAGAAAGGATTCACCTCCACCACCGAACACCAAAATGAAGCGGCGACGGGGATGGGGCTGTATTTGGCGAAAAAAGCCGCCAAACCGCTTCTTCTTGACTTTCATGTCGAATCCACGCCCGGGCGCGGAACGACATTTACGATCCTATTTCCGCAAGAAAATGACATCATCCGCACGCACCGCATGTGACGATTTTGTCACACGCGGTTTCGTTTTGTTCGGCCAAACGCAGGAAAAAACCAACCCCATTGCTTATGATAGAAACGAAGGAGGGAAAACGAGATGGTCATATTGGAAGCAACCAACATCCACAAAACGTACGGAACGAAAAAGAACCTGCAAGAAGTGCTCAAAGGCATCGATCTGCGTGTGGAGAAGGGGGAATTTCTCGCGATCATGGGGCCTTCCGGATCAGGGAAAACGACGCTCCTCAACGTTCTTTCCTCAATCGACCGGGTGAGCGAGGGCGCTATTTTCATCGAAGGAAACAACGTCGTCGCCATGAAAGACCGAGAGCTGGCAGAATTTCGCAAACGCCATGTCGGCTTCATCTTTCAAGAGTATCATTTGCTTGACACGCTGACGGTAAAGGAGAACGTCCTTTTGCCTTTATCGATTACGAAAACGCCCAAGCGAGAAGCGGAAAAGAAATTTGCAGAATTGGCGGCTGAACTTGGCATTATTGACATCCAAAACCACTATCCGAGCGAAATTTCTGGTGGGCAAAAACAGCGCGTTGCCGCGGCGCGGGCGTTCATCCATGAACCGAGCATCATTTTTGCCGATGAGCCGACGGGCGCACTCGATTCAAAATCGGCTTCCGATTTATTGCACAAGCTGCAACAACTTAATAAAAAACGGAAGACGACAATCATCATGGTCACCCACGATCCGGTCGCCGCCAGTTTCTCAGGACGTGTCGTTTTTATCAAAGACGGACAATTGTATACGCAACTGTATAAAGGAACGGAAACGCGGCAGCAATTTTTCCAAGCCATTATGCAAACGCAAGGCGTGCTGGGCGGTGTTCGGCCATGAGCATGAAGCAACTCCTGTTCCGCAACTTGAAACAAAACATCCAACATTATTATTTGTACGTGTTTGCCTTGATGTTTGCTTCCGCCTTGTATTTCGCGTTCGTGACATTGCAGTACGATCCATCGCTTGATGCCATCAAAGGGGGAGTGAAAGGCGCGGCGGCCGTCCGCACAGGCGCGGTGCTTCTTATCGTGATTGTCGCCGTCTTTCTTTTGTACGCCAACGCCCTGTTTATCAAGCGTCGGAGCCATGAGATCGCTCTTTTGCAGTTGATCGGCATGACGAAACGAAACATCTTTTTTATGCTGGCGGCCGAAAACGTCATTCTTTATTACGGCACACTGATCATCGGCATATTGGTGGGATTTGCCGCTTCCAAGCTGTTGATGATGATTTTGTTTAAAATCATCGATATTCCACTAGCGGCATCTCTTTCCTTTTCTGGCCGAGCATTGGTGCAAACGTTGATTGTGTTCAGCGTGATTGATGTCCTCATGATGGGGATGAACCGCTTGTTTCTCAAAAAACAGACGATTTTATCCTTGTTCCGCACTACATCCACAACCGAAGCAAAACACGTATCCGTATGGAACATGGTCGTGGGGATGGTGGGGATCATCCTCATCGCCAGCGGCTATGGTATATCGACGAAATTGTTTAGCAGCGACTGGAAGAGCGTGCAAGGATTATTCATGGCCATGGCGTTCATCTTAGGCGCTGTCATCATCGGCACCTATTTGTTTTTCAAAGGAACGATCAGCTTTCTGTTCCACCTATGGCGAAAACAAAAAGGCGGCTATTTGTCGATCAACGCCGTGCTATCGGGATCGTCGCTCATGTTTCGCATGAAATCGAACGCGTTGCTGCTGACGATCATCACGACCGTGTCGGCCATCGCGATCGGGTTGATTTCGTTAAGCTATATTTCCTACTATTCCGCCGAACGATCCGCGCAAAACTATGTCGCCGCCGATTTCGCGTTTACGGACAAAAAAGATGCCGCCCGTTTTACGGCGGCGCTGCGATCTCATGATATTCGCTATCGGGAAACGATGATCGATGTCATCGAAGCACCGACTGATATTTCGATGATTTTGGACATCGCTGATCAAAGCCGGCTCCAGTTTCAGCCGTCCGCCGCGCCGTTATCGGTGATCAGCGACACAAGTACAGGCCGCATCGATGTCAAGCCTAATGAAGCGCTGCTGACGGGATATCAGGACATACTCCGTCAATTCTTGCCGTTTAAAGAAACGGGAACGATTCGCTTAGAAGAAAACGGCCGCATGGTCCCACTTCATTACCTTGGGATGAAAAAAGACTATTACGTCAACTATCATTTCACGTACGGCATGCCGACCGTCATCGTCGACCAAACGATGTTTGATCGTTTGCAAAAAGAAACCGATCCACAAAAGAAAAAGGTGCATATCGGCATTCACCTGACCGATGAAACCAATATTGAACGCGCTGATCAGTTGTTTCAACGCATGGAGTTTTCCTCCATCGCCGATTCGCGCCTGATGATGAGCCGCCACCGAAAGCAAACGTTCGGATTGATCATGTTTGTCGTCACCTTTTTAGGACTCGCCTTTTTGGTCACATCCGGCTGCATTCTTTACTTCAAGCAAATGGGCGCTGGCGAAGAAGAGCGGCCGAATTACACCATTTTGCGCAAACTGGGATTCACCGAAAAAGACTTGCTCGGGGGCATTCGGCGGAAACAGCTGTTCTACTTTGGCATTCCGTTGTTGCTGGGATTGTCCCATAGCTATTTCGCCGTCCGCTCCGGCTGGTTCTTTTTCGGCACCGAACTGTGGATGCCGATGTTGACGGTGATGGCGATTTACACGGTCTGCTATTCGCTGTTTGGCGTGTTGTCCGTTCGTTATTACAAAAAGCTAATTCGCGAGGCGCTTTAAAACGATGCAGCGAGTGAGGGAAGAACCAAAACCGTTCCAACGTTCGCCCACTCGATCAGTGGTCATCCCATTCTGAAGATGCAGTTCCAGTTGACGGAACGAATTTTAGCTTTATCGAACACGAAAAGCCCTTAGAGTAGCGAATGACTCTAAGGGCTTTTTTCTTATTTCAACCATTCCGTATGGAAAATGCCTTCCTTGTCGACGCGTTCGTACGTGTGGGCGCCGAAGTAGTCGCGCTGCGCTTGGATTAAGTTGGCCGGGAGCACCGCGGTGCGGTAGCTGTCGTAATAGGCGAGGGCGCTAGCGAATCCTGGCACTGGAATGCCGCGCATCGCCGCGGTGGCGACGATTTCGCGGAGCGCGTCTTGGTAGCGTTCGACGATGTCTTGGAAATACGGATCCAAGAGCAAGTTCGAAAGCGCTGGATCACGGTCGTACGCCTCTTTAATTTTTTGCAAAAATTGCGCGCGGATGATGCAGCCGCCGCGGAAGATCATGGCGATATCACCGTAGCGCAAGTTCCAGTTGTATTCCTCAGAAGCCGCCTTCATTTGCGCAAATCCTTGGGCGTACGAGCAAATTTTGCTCATGTAAAGCGCGCGGCGCACCGCTTCGATGAAGTGAGCGCGGTCGCCTTCAAACGGCTTCACCGCTGGGCCTGCCAGCACTTTGCTTGCTTTCACGCGCTCGTCTTTCATCGCCGAGAGGAAACGGGCGAACACCGATTCCGTGATGATCGGCAGCGGCACGCCCAAATCGAGGGCGTTTTGGCTCGTCCATTTGCCCGTCCCTTTTTGCCCAGCTTTATCCAAAATGACATCAACAAGCGGCTTGCCTGTTTCTTCATCGATTTTCGTGAAAATGTCGGCCGTAATTTCAATCAAGTAGCTGTTCAATTCGCCTTTGTTCCAGTCGGCGAACACTTCGTGCAGCTCTGCAGCATCCATGCCGAGCACATGTTTGAGCAAGAAGTACGCTTCAGCGATCAGCTGCATGTCGCCGTATTCGATGCCGTTGTGCACCATTTTGACATAATGCCCGGCGCCGTCCGGACCGATGTACGTCGTGCACGGTTCGCCGTCGACTTTGGCGGCGATGGCTTCAAAAATCGGGCGCACGAGCTCATGCGCTTCTTTTTGGCCCCCTGGCATGATCGACGGGCCTTTCAGCGCCCCTTCCTCGCCGCCCGAGACGCCCGTGCCAATAAAGTGGATGCCAAGTTCGGCGAGTTCTTTGTTGCGGCGCTGCGTATCCTTAAAATACGTATTGCCGCCGTCAATTACAATATCGCCTTTTTCCAAATGCGGCTTCAGCTGTTCGATCGTCGCGTCCGTCGGCGCGCCCGCTTTCACCATCAGCAAAATTTTCCGCGGTTTTTCCAAGGCGTTGACGAATTCTTCGATGCTGTATGTACCGACAATGTTTTTTCCTTTCGCTTCTTGCAAAAACTCGTCCGTTTTTTCGCGCGAACGGTTGTACACCGCCACCGAATAGCCTTTGCTTTCGATGTTAAGCGCCAAGTTTTTCCCCATGACCGCCAGTCCGATGACGCCGATTTGCTGTTTCGCCATTGTCCAACGTCCCTTTCCGTTTTGGTTTGTTCATCAAACAACATACCATACGTTTGCGCTTGCCTGCAAGTTTTTCTAAACCGATTTAGGAACGAGGCGGCACGACGGACTTTGCTTGACCTGTCCATGCGAAAAGGGGCGTAACGCCCCTCATGCTTAGTAGCCTCCATAATGCGGGAATCCGTATGGTCCAAACGGGTAATGACCATAAGGCACGCCATACGGGAAGTGATGATAGCCGTCATACCCTCCATGCCAATGATGATGGTGATAACCGTATGGAGGATAGCCGTAGCCGCCAACGTACGGCGGATAAAATCCGCCCATATACGGACCGAACGGTCGAACCATGGAATGCGCCTCCTCTCATGTGTTGAAGTTCATTTCCATGATTAGGATATGCGCGGAAGAAAAAACGGTATAGGCAAACACCTATACCGTCTCTTCCTCTTGGATGACCTGGGCCGCGGCCTGGGCGGCGGCCACTTGCTCGCGAATCGCGTCCGCTTCTTCCAAATGGGCAAACAAGACGCGCGGATCCAGCACCGTGAGCAACCGCTCCGGCAGCGTCGCGATCCCGACGACATACGGCGTGCGCTCCGCGGATACGAGCTGCAGCGGTTTGATGGCTTCCGGTTCAATATCGACAATTTCCTTTGCTTCGTCAACGATAAACGCCACCGACAACCCGTCGACCGCGGCGACGACAAGACGCGTCTGCTCGGTTTCCTCGATCGCTTTCCCATATAGAAGCTTTCGCATATCGAGCACCGGCGCGAGCTCGCCGCGGATGCGCGCAACGCCCGCCATACAATCCGGCATATGCGGCACGGCCGTCGGCGCCGTCATTTTCTCAATCGAGACGACATACGCGATCGAGACGGCGTACTGTTCCCGCTCGACGCGAAACACCACGTATTTGTCCATTCCCCCGCCACCTCTTTCGTGATTCGCACTCTGCTTTTTTTATCGGCTCATTCCGGCCGAATGTTTACCGAAAGGTTCAAGAAAAAAGAGCATCCAGCCTCGGGATGCTCACTCGGCATTGGCGACTTCCTCGACAATGGCGACAACCATCTCTGTCAGCTTCACCAGCTCTTCAATCGGCATCCGCTCATTCGTCGTATGGATTTCTTCGTAGCCGACTGCGAGGTTGACCGTCGGAATGCCGAAGCCGGCGATGATATTGGCATCGCTGCCGCCGCCGCTTTTCTCCAGCTTGCACGGCCGGCCGATTTTCGCCGCCGCCCGTTTGGCGACCTCGACGACATGGTCGCCGTCGCTGAACTTAAAGCCCGGGTACATCACTTCCACTTCGACATCGGCGCGGCCGCCCATTTCCACGGCAACCGTTTCAAACGCCTCTTTCATTTTCGCCACTTGCGCTTCCATTTTTTCCGGAACGAGGGAACGGGCTTCCGCTAAAATATCAACGCGGTCGCAGACGATGTTCGTTTGCGTGCCGCCTTCAAAGCGGCCGATGTTGGCCGTTGTTTCCTCGTCGATGCGGCCGAGCGGCATTTTCGCGATCGCCTTCGCCGCAATCGTAATGGCAGACACTCCTTTTTCCGGCGCCACGCCGGCATGAGCGGTTTTGCCATGCACAACCACTTTCAGCTTCGCCTGCGTCGGGGCGGCGACGACGATGTTGCCGACTTTGCCGTCGCTGTCCAAGGCATAGCCGTATTTCGCTTGGATGAGCGACGGGTCAAGCGCCTTCGCCCCGACAAGCCCCGACTCTTCTCCGACGGTGATGATAAACTGGATCACGCCATGCGGGATGTTTTGCTCTTTCAACACCCGAATCGCTTCCAACATCGCCGCCAAGCCCGCCTTGTCGTCCGCCCCTAAAATCGTCGTCCCGTCGGTGACGACATAGCCGTCTTGGATCGACGGTTTCACCCCTTTGCCCGGCACGACCGTATCCATATGCGACGTGAAATAAATCGGATCCACCCCGTCTTTCGTCGCCGCGAGCGTGCAAATCAAGTTGCCTGCCCCATGCCCCGTTTTCGCGGCGGCATCGTCTTCGATCACCTCAAGGCCGAGCGCTTCAAACTTTTGTTTGAGCACGTTGGCGATTTCTCCTTCATGCTTCGTTTCTGAATCGATTTGCACGAGTTCCAAAAATTCGTCGACAAGACGCTGTTCATTGACCATCGCTTTTTTCCTCCTGCTTATGTACTCCACCTTAAGTATACCGAAATGTTCCGCCAAGAGCCAAACATGCGTCTGGCAAAACACAAGATTGAATTTATATGCAATTATATGTATAATTATTTAAAATTTACTGAATGAAAGGAGCGTTTCTATGCATCTTATTCCTGAATCCGCCCGGTTGGACGACTATCTGGAAGAAACGGATGTTGTTGATTTCTCTCATCCGCTTATTCAACAAACGGCGAAAGAATTGTTTCACAACCTGCAATCGGAAATCGACAAAACAAAAACGGCCTTTGAATTTGTGAGAGATCATATCGCCCACTCATGGGACATCCAAAGCACAACGGTGACTTGCCACGCTTCTGAAGTGCTGTTGCACCGGGAAGGCATTTGCTATGCCAAAGCGAATGTATTGGCGGCCTTATTGCGGTCACAAGGAATTCCAGTTGGATTTTGCTACCAAAAGCTGATGCTGTTTGACACACCGGATCAAGGATATTGCCTGCACGCCTTGAATGCCGTTTATTTTCGCTCGTTGCGCCGCTGGGTCCGCTTAGATGCCCGCGGCAATAAACCGGGGGTGCAGGCGGAATTTTCCCTTGATCAAGAAAAGCTGGCGTTTCCCGTCCAGCCGGCATACGGAGAACAGGACTTTCCCGTCATTTACGTCAAACCGGACGCCGGAACGATCAAAACGCTGCAAACGTATAAGAACGCGCTTGAGATGTACCGATACGGGCTGCCTGACCGCCTCTCAACGAGCGAGCTTTCATCCGCTCCCGCTGCGGCAAACGGCCACGCCGCCCCCATCTAAAATATCGTTTGCCGCGAAAAAGGCGCCCGTTGCTTACCGGACGCCTTCCATCGTTTACAGCGGAATGTTGCCATGTTTTTTCTTCGGCCGCTCCTCGTGCTTGTTTCGAAGCATCTCGAGCGCCTGAATGAGCTTGATTCTCGTATCGCGCGGGTCGATGACGTCATCGATCATGCCGTATTTCGCGGCGACGTACGGATTGGCGAATTTCTCGCGGTATTCGGCAATTTTTTGCGCCCGCGTTTCTTCCGGATTCGGACTTTTTTCAATTTCGCCCGCGAAAATGATGTTCGCCGCCCCTTGCGGCCCCATGACGGCCACTTCGGCGTTCGGCCACGCATAGACGACATCGGCGCCGATCGATTTGCTGTTTAAGGCGACGTACGCGCCGCCGTACGCTTTCCGCAAAATGACCGTAATTTTCGGCACCGTTGCTTCCGAGTAGGCGTACAAAATTTTCGCCCCATGGCGGATGATGCCGCCGTGCTCCTGCTTGACGCCCGGGAAAAAGCCGGTGACGTCCTCAAACGTAATGATCGGGATGTTGAACGAATCGCAAAAACGGATAAAACGCGCCGCCTTGTCGGACGAATCAATGTCAAGCCCGCCGGCCATAAACTTCGGCTGGTTGCACACAAGCCCGACCACTTCGCCTTTAATGCGGGCAAAGCCGATCACGATGTTTTTCGCGAAATCTTTTTGCACCTCAAAAAACGACCCGTCATCGACGACGTGGGCGATGACGTGGCGCACATCGTACGGGCGGACGGCGTCAATCGGCACGACATCGGCCAAATCGGGGCGGTAGTCGTCCCCATCCGGAATCGGGCCAAACGGCGGCTTTTCGTTGTTGTTGGACGGCAAATAGCCCAAGAGCCGCCGCACTTCAGCGAGCGCCTCCTCTTCATTCGCTGCCGCAAAGTGGGCGTTGCCGCTGATCGTGTTGTGCACGCGGGCGCCGCCTAAATCTTCAGCGCTGATTTTCTCCCCGGTCACCGCTTCAATCACTTTCGGACCGGTGATGAACATTTGGCTCGTTTTTTCGACCATGAACACAAAATCGGTGATGGCCGGCGAATAGACGGCCCCGCCGGCGCACGGCCCCATAATGACGGAAATTTGCGGGATGACGCCGGAATAAATGGCGTTGCGGTAAAAAATGTGTCCGTACCCGTCAAGCGACAAGACCCCTTCTTGAATGCGGGCGCCGCCCGAATCGTTCAAACCGATGACCGGCGCCCCGGTTTTCGCCGCTAAATCCATGATGTTCGCAATTTTTTTCGCGTGCATTTCCCCAAGCGCCCCGCCGAAGACGGTGAAATCTTGCGAAAACACAAACACGGTGCGGCCGTTGATCTTCCCGTAGCCGGTCACCACCCCGTCACCCGGCCCCTTCTTTTCCCCGAGGCCAAAATCGGTGCAGCGGTGCTCGATGAACGGATTGAGCTCGACAAACGTTCCTTCATCCAACAGCAAGTCAATCCGCTCGCGCGCCGTCAGCTTCCCTTTCGCGTGCTGCTGTTCGATTTTCTCATCGCCCCCGCCCAGTTCAATCTCGCGTCGGCGGTCATACAGTTCGTTGATTTTATCGTACATGTCGCTCATTGGTGTCCCTCCGTTCGGTTCGTCCGTTCACAAAGTTCGTACAACACGCCGCCGGTCGATTTCGGGTGCATGAACGCGACCCATGCCCCGCCGGCGCCGCGTTTCGGCGCATCTTGAATCATGCGGATGCCATGCTCCTTGAGCTCACGGATGCGCTCGGCGATGTCCTCGACGCCAAGCGCCACGTGATGAATCCCTTCACCGCGCTTTTCGATAAATGTCGCCACCGCGCTCTCCGGCGACAGCGGCTCAAGAAGTTCAATTTTCGCCTCTCCAGCCTGCAAAAACGCCACTTTCACCTGTTCCGACTCGACTTCCTCGATGCCAAGAAACGGCAGGCCGAGCACATCTGTATAAAACGGAAGCGCTTTCTCGATCGAGCGGACGGCAATGCCGATATGGTCGACTTTTTTCACTTCCATCGTCTGCATCCCCTTTGCCGCAAAATGATGAGGCCAACATTTTATCATTCGCCGTTTCGACAAAAAATCCTGCTTTTTTTTGTTTTTCTTTGTCTGCGCAACGGTCAAGCCATGGAGCGATCCGTTTCATCTCTCATCCTGCTTTTTTCCTTGTCCGCCCTGCTGTTTGCCGTTACAATAAACGTAGAACAGCGGACGGAAGGAGGACGGACCGTTGTCGCGGAAAACGCAAAAATTCATCGTGTACGTAATGCTTATTTGCATGCTGCTGACGACGCTCCTCGCCGGCATCAGCATGTGGTTTTAAGCGCGATCCGGCGTAAAAAACGCAAGCTCCGTTTCGGAGCTTGCGTTTTTCATCGGACAGCACCGTACCGTTTGGCAATGGCGTAAAACGATTCGTTGCTGCGGAGAATGAGCACGTTGGCGCCAATCGGCACCCGTTCATACAGCTGCTCGACATCGCGGTTGTGCATGCGCACACAGCCTTGCGAAACGTAGCCGCCAATCGACGCCGGGTTGTTCGTGCCATGAATGCCGTAGATGCGCCCGTCCGTCCCGCGCGCGTTAAAGCCGATCCACCTTGTGCCGAGCGGATTGTTCGGCGCCCCGCCTGGAATGTTCTTTTTCCGATAATACGGGTGTTTCGCCTTCACCGTCACCGTAAACATCCCCTCCGGCGTCAAATCGGTATTGACCCCGGTCGCCACCGGATAAACGGCTTCGATGCGGCCGTCGCGGACGAGCGCGAGCTTATTGATCGCTTTGTTCACAATGACAAGCGGCTTTGCCTCCGCCGCTGTCTGGAAAGGCGCTCCCAACACGGCGGTGAGCACGAAACAAATGGCCAACCATACCCGCATATCCGTCCATCCTTTGCTTGAATGTTTGGCTATAGTGTGCACCAAAACGGATGAACATATGCCCTGCATCATGCCTTCAGCCGCTGCGGTTTTCGTTCGTTTCCGGGATGGAATTCGCTTTTGATGATTAAATATCGCTCCAATTCGCGCACTAAATGAAACAACGCCGCCCGCTCTTCAAACTGCTCGCGCGTCTTTGGCAGCGGCATCGCTTTAAACTGTTCGCGCATCTCGGCAAGGCGCCGCAAAAAGCGGTCCGCCGTATTTCCCGGATGAATGGCGTCGCTTAACTCATCGATAAAATCGGCGATCATCATCCGCTGTTCAACCGTATAGGTGAGCGATGTCACAAGCGGCAACATCCGTTCAATAATCTCAAGCTGTCGCTCACGCATGCGGAAATAGCGGACATATTCATCCTCATTCCGCCATAGCTGGTTGTCGGCGTGGCGGATGGCGAGCTTTTTCGCTTTTTCGAGCGTCTCCGCCGCAAGCGGCAGCTCCTTCCCATCCCAATCAAGCTCATTTGTGCGCAAGTAGCGGACGATTTCTTTTAAAATAATGCGAAACAAATCTTCGACAATGCGCTGGTACTCTTTGAGCTCCTTCTCGGCGCTCGGCATGTACATGTTCATCAGCAGCGCTACCCCAATGCCAACCGCCACCAGCAAGATCTCATTGGCGACCAATCCCCACGTGATGTCCTTGGCCTCATACAAATGCAAAATAATGACCGAGCTTGTCGCAATGCCCTCGTTCACTTTCAGCCTGACGGTCACTGGAATGAACAGCAGCAGCAACAGCCCGATCGTCCACGGATGATAGCCGAAGACGGTAAAAAACAACGCCGCAAAACCGATCGCGACAACGCACGCCGCAAAACGAGCCCGGGCGGTCTCAAGCGACCGCTTTTTCGTCACTTGAACGCATAAAATGACGATAATGCCAGCGGAAGCGAAATTATGCAGGCCGATCAGCTGAGCGATGGCGATCGCCAGCGCCGCCCCCACCGCCGTTTTCAACGTCCGATAGCCGATTTTCATCGCGAGTCTCCTTTGCCAATGGTTGCCGACTTCATTGTACCGATGACGGCGCTTTCGGTGCAAGGAAAAACGGACAATCCTGGCCTCCGCTCCGAAGCCGATCTGTCCCAACAGGCGCAAAAGGACAAAAAAGGCGGCTGTCCGCTCATGCAGGGCAAGCCGCCTAGGCTCACGACGGAGATTTCTCATAAATCGTCTTCCCGTCGCGCTCGATTTCCCGCCGGATCGCTTCGTTCAGCGCGTCGAAAAAAAGCACGTCACATGAGTAAATGCCGACAATCTCGTCAAGATCCTCTTTGATTTTCCACTTTTGTTTGCCGGTGTAGTCCACGCACAAGTCAATGTCAGAGTTGTAGCGGGCCGTGCCGCGCGCCCGTGAGCCGAACAAAATGACTTTTTGTATATCTTCTTCGCCCGCGAAATACGCCATCAACCGTTCAAACACGGTCGGGCTCATTCCATAGGTCACGATCGATCACTTCTTTTTTGATGTATTTGAGCAGTGCTTCAATTTCATGGACATATTGTGATACAATTCGGTTTTTAATCTGTTCATAGTCTTCCTCGTTATATACATGGGCTGCAGCGTTTCGCGAGTGCAATATATCGTTCCATACATCAATATTCTGAATCCACCCTTCCTTAAACGCCTGGCGGTAACATGCCCGCGGGTTGTTCAATTCCAGACCGGACGCTTTGAAAATTCGCGACAACAGCTTCCAGAGCTGGTCTTCCAAAATTTCATACTTTTTCACGATCGAATCACGATATACTTCCTTCAGCAGTTCATCTTCTGCCGACACTTGCTTCGACGCGGCAATGACATTCTTCAAATGAAGCAACAATCGAAACGCGCGCTGGTACGATAATACAATCGATTCTCGTTCATCCATGCCATCGTTCTCCTTTGCCCATTGTCCTAAATGGATCTGCATCTATGGCTTCGAAAATGGCGCTTGATTCGTCTTCATATAACGCTTCAGCTCTTCGTAAAAATTTTCACGCGTCCCCACCAAAACCACCACCACAACATGTCCGCTGTCATCTTGGTCGATCAAATAAGCAATCTCATAATTGATGCCTCGATGATAAATGTCATAACCGTAAATTCCTGCTAAATCACCAGTTTTCGCTTCCCCTGCTTCGGCGGGATCGGTAAGAATCTGCCGCAAGGCTTCGATCAAACGCTGCTTCAGAGCTGCATCCTTTTTTGTCAATTTTTTAATGGCTTTTTCTGCTTTCGGAAGCAATTGCAGCCGATTATTGTTCATCATCTTCGCCGAATAACTCCTCTAACGTATCCGCCGTATACGTTTTTGCCTTCGGTCTTTCCTCAGAAATCATCGCGTTGAATGCAGGGGCAATTTGCGATTTACGATATACAAATTCTTTGTATAGTTCTTCACCTGCATATCCTTCCCTGATCAAGTCTTTTAAAATCAGATCGGAAAAGTCAAAGTGGTCCTCATGAATCGGATGAATAATTAACTTATTATCCGCCAGCTCAATCAGCACTTCATTTCCAATCCCTAATTGCTCATAAAAATCTTTTGGGATTGTAATTTGTTTTTTACTTGATACAGCAATGCGCTTCACACGTTTTTTCTTGTCATCTGGGAGTTTGTCCATCGGTACCTTCTCCTTTGTCATCGAATCTGATGGTACCATATTATTCCCCTCCTTCTAAAAAAATAACCAAATTTCTTGGTTTCTTTACTAATGATCATAGCATGGTGGGGAAACAAACACAATGATTTTCCCATACCGTAGGGAGGAGAAGTGTTCAATGTTTGCGGAAGAGGAATAGATTGATGCAAACACTAACATCCTAGTGGAACAAAGCGGAGAATTCCTGAACAAAACGACGCTCAATTGATGGAGGCCAAGGTCCTCAAAGATAGTGATTATTATTTCAAATAGGAACTTTCTTAAATAGATACCGACGTTTATTATCTGGATTAATCAACCAAAACTTCTCTCTTGTCCCAGAAGCTTGCCGTTCCTCATCTTTTTCCAGTGGCTAACATCATATAACTCCATAAAAGATGATCCTTTTTTAGTTTTTGGTTTTTGATAGAAACAAGAGAAAAAGTTGATCACAAGAGAAGCCTGCTAAAATGATGATCATATGCACTGCTGTTTGCCTGTCTCTGATCTCTTTACAATTATATTATCACAAACAATAATGGCCATGCAAAAACCCGAAGTCCCTTTTGGAACTTCGGGTTCTCCTTTCACACTTCCTCACAATATTCATCGAACAGCGCCTGCAGCTTTTGCACGACAGCGACCGGTTCGTGCCCTTCGATGTCGTGTCGGTGCAGCATGGCGCACAATTTCCCGTCTTTTAACAAGGCGAACGACGGCGAGGATGGCGGCTCGCCGACAAAATATTCGCGCGCGCGGGCCGTTGCTTCTTTGTCTTGGCCGGCAAAGACGGTCACCAAATGGTCCGGGCGCTTGTCGTAATGAACCGCGTGGGCCGCTGCGGGACGGGCGATGCCGCCGGCGCACCCGCACATGGAGTTGATGAGGACAAGCGTGGTGCCCGGACGGCGGAATGCCGCATCGACGTCTTCCGGCGTGCGCAGTTCTTCAAATCCGGCTTCGACCGCTTCACGCCGCGCTTGTTCGACGATGTCGTGATAGAGCGGAAATTGAAATTGGAACATCGTGACACCTCCTTCGATTTGCCTTTATCATATCACAGTTCACCGCCTCGCTTCCGTTCATACGCCTCGATCAGCTCGCGGACGGCGGCGGTGACCGGCTTGGCGCCGGAAATGACGCTGTTCTCGAGCATCGGAAGCTTCTCTTTCACGACCGGATCGGCAAAAAAGCGCGTTTCCACATATTCTTTGATCATGGCGTGCATCCAGTCTTTTTGCTGCTGGCGGCGGCGGTCGAAAAAGACGCCGGATTGCTTCGTCGTTTCGACAAACGTTTGAATGACGCGCCACATGTCGGCGATCCCTTCTCCCAAAAGCGCCGAGCATGTGTACGCTTTCGTCTCCCAGCCGGGCGTGGCCGGGCGGAGGTAATGGAGAAACTGGTTGTATTCTTTTTGCGCCATCCGCGCTTTTTCTTTATTATCGCCGTCCGCCTTGTTGATGACGATGGCGTCGACCAGCTCCATGATGCCGCGCTTCATGCCTTGCAGCTCATCGCCGGCGCCGGTTAAGGCGAGCAGCAGGAAAAAGTCAACCATCCCGCGGACGACAAACTCGCTTTGCCCGACGCCGACCGTCTCGACGAGGATGATGTCATAGCCGGCCGCTTCGCACAGCATCATCGTCTCGCGCGTTTTCCGATGCACGCCGCCAAGCGCCCCACCGGATGGAGATGGACGGATGAAGGCGTGCGGATGGCGGGCAAGCGCCTCCATCCGCGTTTTGTCGCCAAGGATGCTGCCGCCGGTCAACGAACTCGTCGGGTCGACGGCCAAGACGGCGACGCGATGGCCCTGCTCGCACAAAAACGTGCCAAACGCTTCAATGAACGTGCTTTTTCCCGCCCCCGGCACGCCGGTGATGCCGATGCGAATCGAGCGGCCGACGTGCGGAAGCAGTTCATTGAGCACTTGCTGGGCGAGATCCATATGCCTGGCCGCATTGCTTTCGACAAGCGTAATCGCCTGCGCCAAAATGGTGCGGTCGCCGGCGAGCACCCCTTGGACGTATTCTTTAACCGATCGTTCTTTTCGCCGCACGAGCCGCTTCGGCGCAGGTGGGCGCTCGGCTTGCACGTACGACGACAAGCCATTGCCGTCCGCCCATTCCGGGCGCCGCGGCTGCCCGTCCGAAGCTGCGCTCTGGCCGCTTTCCTGTTCCCGCCGTTTCTCTTCCCCGCTCATGGGTTCACTTCCTCATAGCCAAGCCGGGCGTAAATTTCCTCCAACACCTTTTCCGCTGACTCCGGAATCACGGTTCCCGGCCCGAAGATGGCGGCGGCGCCGTGCTCATACAAAAACGCGTAGTCTTGCGGCGGAATGACGCCGCCGACAAAAACGAGAATGTCGCCGCGGCCGAGTTTTTCAAGCTCCGCCACAAGCTGCGGCACGAGCGTTTTATGTCCACCGGCGAGCGAGCTGATGCCGACAGCGTGCACGTCGTTTTCGACCGCCTGGCGCGCCGTTTCTTCCGGCGTTTGAAAGAGCGGGCCGATGTCGACGTCAAACCCTAGATCGGCAAACGCTGTGGCGACGACTTTCGCCCCGCGGTCATGCCCATCCTGCCCCATTTTCGCAATCAAGATGCGCGGGCGGCGTCCTTCGAGTTCGGCGAACTGCTCCACCCGCCGCTTCACCCGTTCGAGCTGCGCTTCGTTTTTGTATTCCGAGCTGTAAACGCCGCTGATCGAGCGGATGGCGGCGCGATGGCGGCTCGCCACTTTTTCGATCGCGTACGAAATTTCTCCGAGCGTCGCCCGGACGCGCGCCGCTTGGACGGCCAGCTCGAGCAAATTCCCCTCGCCCGTTTCCGCCGCTTTTGTGATGGCGTCAAGCGCCGCTTCGACCTGCTCGTTGTCGCGCGTCGCCTTGAGCTCGTTCAGCCGCTCGATTTGCCGCTTTCGCACGGCGGTGTTGTCGACTTCCAAAATGTCGATCGGTTCTTCTTTGTCCGGGCGGTATTTGTTCACGCCGATGATCGTTTCCGCTCCTGAATCGATGCGCGCTTGGCGGCGGGCCGCCGCTTCTTCGATGCGCATTTTCGGGATGCCCGTTTCAATGGCTTTCGCCATCCCGCCCAAGCTTTCAATTTCTTCGATATGCACCCACGCCCGTTTCATCAACTCGTTCGTCAACGCCTCGACGTAATACGAACCGGCCCATGGATCGATCGTCCGGCAAATGCCCGTTTCTTCCTGCAAGTACAGCTGCGTATTGCGGGCGATGCGCGCCGAGAAATCGGTCGGCAAAGCAATCGCTTCATCCAAGGCGTTCGTATGGAGCGACTGCGTATGCCCCATCGCCGCCGCGTGCGCCTCGATGAGCGTGCGCACAACGTTGTTGAACGGATCTTGCTCGGTCAAGCTCCAGCCCGACGTTTGCGAATGCGTCCTGAGAGCGAGCGATTTCGGGTTTTTCGGGTTGAACGTTTTCATCATTTTCGCCCACATGAGGCGCGCCGCCCGCAGTTTCGCCACTTCCATAAAGTAGTTCATGCCGATCGCCCAGAAAAACGACAGCCTCGGCGCGAACGAGTCGATGTCAATGCCCGCTTTCAAGCCGGTGCGCACGTACTCAAGCCCGTCGGCGAGCGTGTACGCCAGCTCCAAATCGGCCGGCGCCCCGGCTTCCTGCATATGGTAGCCGGAGATGCTGATGCTGTTGAACTTCGGCATGTATTTGGCCGTATAGGCGAAAATGTCGGCGATGATGCGCATCGACATCTCCGGTGGATAAATGTACGTGTTGCGCACCATATATTCTTTCAAAATATCGTTTTGAATCGTGCCGGACAGTTTGTCTTGCGTCACTCCCTGCTCTTCGGCGGTGACGATGTAAAACGCCATGATCGGGAGCACCGCCCCGTTCATCGTCATCGACACCGACATTTGGTCGAGCGGGATGCCGTCAAACAAAATTTTCATATCGAGCACCGAATCGATGGCCACCCCTGCTTTGCCGACGTCGCCGACGACGCGCGGATGGTCGGAGTCATAGCCGCGGTGCGTCGCCAAGTCAAAAGCGACCGACAACCCTTTTTGCCCCATCGCCAAGTTGCGCCGGTAAAAGGCGTTGCTCTCCTCGGCGGTCGAAAAGCCGGCGTATTGGCGGATCGTCCACGGCCGCACGACGTACATCGTCGGGTACGGCCCGCGCAAGTACGGCGGCAAGCCGGGCATATAATCAAGAAAATCGAGCCCATCGATGTCTTCCTTTGTATACAGCGGCTTCACCGCAATGTGTTCGTTCGTCTGAACCAACAGCTCATCGATCGACGCTTGCACGCGCCGCTCCACCGCGTCTCTCCACTGTTTCTCATCCACATCGGCCGCCGCCGTGGAAAGCGTCATGTTGGTAAAATCAACGTACTTCGCCATCAAGCGCCACCCCTCTTTCCGTTAGAAACGCCACGATCACATCGTACGCGTTCGAACCGAGATGAATCGATCCGTCCACGCCCGCGTCCGCGTACGTTCTCTCAAGCTCTTCCGGCGGCTTTCCGGCGACATACAGCTTCGCGTTCGGCTTGGCTTGCTTGAACGCCTCAGCCAACGCTGGAACGAACGCCGGGTAATCGTCATCGGCGCCGCACACGATATAATGCGTCCCGTTCGTGCTTTGCACCCATTCGACCGCTTCCGCGACCGAGGCAAAACCGTCGCTCCGCTCAGCCGCCACCCCGCCGGCCGCAAACAGCCCGGCGATGAAATCGGCGCGCGCTTGATGGCGGACAAGCGGCCCGATATTGATCAAGTGAACGGAAAGCCGGCTTCCCGTACGCTCCGCATGCTTCTCGGCCGCCTTGCGCAGCCGCTCAAACGGCTCGGCCAAGCGCCATGCGCGAATCGGCGCAATGCGGATGGACGTGTTTCCGTCAGCGAGAGCCGCCGCGATTTCCCGAGCGGTTGCTCGACGGCGAACCGCACGAATCGCCGCTTCCATCCACTTCCCGCCCGCGAGCGAGGCGCGAATATCGGCCACCCGCTTTTCATCCAGCGGCGGCGCCACGTTCGCTGCGTCTTGCTTCGGTTTTTCGACCGGCGTTTCCTCCAAATTGGCGTACACGTTCGTGCCAACGATTTTTTCCTTCCGCATCTTGACACGATCAAGCCGCCGCTTGGCGACCGCTTCCACTTCCGTCTGCACGAAGCCGGCTTCGAGCGCCTTCGCCATGCCGCCTTGTTCTTCGACGCGTTGGAACAGCTTCCACGCTTCTTCAGCGAGCTTGGCGGTCAACGTTTCCACATAATACGAGCCGCCCGCCGGGTCGATGACGTTCGCCACATGCGCCTCTTCGAGCAAAATGAGCTGCGTGTTGCGGGCGATGCGCCGCGAAAACTCATCAGCGAGTCCGATCGCTTCGTCAAACGGCGACACGTGCACGCCATCGGCGCCGCCGACAACGGCCGCAAACGCTTCCGCCGCCGCCCGCAGCATGTTCACATACGGGTCGTACACCGTTTTCGTAAACGGCGACGTGCGCACATATAGCTCGATCCGCTTTGCGGATTCACCGCCGCCAAACGCCTCCATCACTTGAGCAAACAAGCGCCGCGCCGCCCGCAGTTTTGCGATTTCCATAAAAAAATCCGCTCCAACCGCAAACGACGCTTGCATCCGCACCGCGATGTCGTCGACCGCCAAGCCTCGATCGAGCCCGGCGCGGATGTACTCGACCGCTGTCGCCAACGAAAACGCGAGCTCCTGCACGGCGTTCGCCCCGCCGTTATGGTACGGTTCGCCGCGCACCAAAATCGTGCGAACGGCAGGCATCTGTTCCTTCGCCCACTTCGTTGCTTCCGCCATTTCATCATACAGCCGCTCAAGCGAACACGGGAGCGTCCCCTGCTCCGCCCACGCTCCGAGCGGATCCATGCCGATCGCGCCCCGTACGCTCGATAGCGGCACCCCCTGTTCCTTGAAATAAGCGACAAGCAGCGCCAAAAACGAAAGCGACCGCGCCCCGGCGTCCACACGGAGCGAATAGCGGTCCAGCAGCACGCCATCCAACATCGCCGCCACATCATCAACCGACTCGACGGCAAACGGCAGCCGGCCGAGAGCGAAATGGATTTCCGTCTGTCCCCGCTCCAAGTCGTGCTTGACCGCTTCGTTCCATTCCGACGGGCTCGCCGCCGAAATCTCCTGGCTCACCTTCCACGGCCCGCCCCGATACCCTTCCGGCCGCGCTCCGCGCACGTACTGGCCAAAGCCCGGGTACTGCTCAAGCGGGCCGAGCGCCTCCACATCGCGGCGCGTATAGAGCGGTTTGACCGCAATGTTTTCGTACGTCATCGATACAAGCCGCTCGAGCGGCTTGCCTTTCAGCGACTTTTCCGCTTCCCGCTCCCACTCCTCCACCGTCGGAGCCGGAAACGCCGCTTCCTTCATCTTCGCGACATCGCTCATTTCCCCATCCCCTTTCGCGTCTTTCTCTCAAAAAGAAACCGCTTTCGTTTTTCCGCGCCTTTTTCCACCTGAAGACGGGCAACACCCAATGGCGCCTCACGCCAAACAAATGAAGCCGTGCTTGGGTGGGAAAAAACGGGTTCTATGTTTATTGTAGTACATAGGCTGGTTTTGGGCAATGAACAAAAAACAGCGAAATGACTGGCCAAGGGCGCTGCATTGGATACGGGTTGGACCAAAAAGGCCAAGGAATTCCACAGCCTTTCCACATGATCGACATCGAAACGGGAACACACCAAGGGGTTGGATTCATCGAAGTATGAATGCCGCCTTTCGCCATGAAAAGGAAGAGGGCGTTGACGGCACATTCTAATGAGCCTCCCTCGTCCCCTTCCAAATCGCACTTAGCGTAAGTCTCAACTGCCATTTATTCATTGGAAAATGTTTCGCAAATCGATCACGAAATCCTTCAATACATGAACCAAAACGGCGTCATCCCGGTTGTACACTCCATGAAGTTCCAATCTTCCTGTTTTTCCGCGCAAATACACTTCCACCACTTGATTCGCCGGGTCAACGATCCAATATTCCTTCACCCCGGCCCGCTCGTACGCGATCCGTTTGTCCATCCGGTCGATTTTGGCCGTGGCGGGGGACAAGATCTCGACGACCAAATCCGGAGCCCCGACAATGCGGTTTTTTTGAATTTTGTTTTTGTCGCAGATGACGACAAGATCGGGGCATACCCAGTTTCGGACGTTTTCATCCATCCATCCCTTGCGATGATCTTCGAAAAGATACACATCGATCGGGGCGGCCAACACGCGGCAATCCTTCCCACGAAGATGCATCCCGAATTCAATGGAAAGTTGGAGCGAAACTGATTGATGTTCCGGTGTCGGCGACGGCGCCATGCTAATGATGTTCCCATCCAACACCTCGCACCGTTTTCCTTCCGGCCATGTCGCATACTCTTTGTACGTCATAGGGGCCTGTTCCTTTTCTGGTGAACCCATATCCTCCACCTGCCTCCTAATTTTATATTGATTATACATCATCCATTCCTGTGTCTTGAACGATGTTTATTCCTCTTCCCGAACGAGCGGCAGGCGGACGAATACGGTCATCCCGCGTCCAAGGTCGCTGTCGAACCAAATCGCGCCGTCATGAAGAGAGACGATTTGTTTGACGATGGCAAGCCCCAAGCCGGTGCCGCCTTCTTTGCGGGTGCGGGCGCGGTCGACGCGGAAAAAGCGCTGGCCGAGAAGCGGGAGCTGGTCTTTCGGAATTCCTTTTCCCGTGTCTTGGATGACAAGCTCGCCTTCCGCTTCCGACAAGCGGGAAAGCCGCACCGTCACCGCGCCGCCTTCCGGGGTGTAGCGGATGGCGTTGTCGAGCAAGTTGCGCACGACTTGTTCGAGCCGGTCGGCGTCGCCGTTGACGATGATGTCATAGTCCAACTCACACGCCAGCTCGATCCGCTTTTGCGCGGCGATCGGTTCGTACGTGGCGATGACATCTTCGATCACTTGGGCGAACGCCACCGGCGCGCGCTCGAGCGGCACGCTTTGCCCTTCAAGGCGCGCCAGGTCAAGAAGATCGCGCACCAGCCGCTCCATCCGCTCCGTTTCGCGGTGGATGAGGCGAAGGTACGCCTTTTCTTCTTCCTTCGTTTTCGCGAGGCCAGCAAGGAGTGCTTCGCTGTATCCTTTCATATAGCTGAGCGGCGTGCGCAGCTCATGCGAGACGTTCGCTAAGAACTCGCGTTTCCGCTCGTCTTCTTTAGCAATGGCGTCCGCCATTTGGTTGAACGCCTCCGCCAGGCGGCCGATTTCATCATCGCTCCGCACGGGAATGTCCGCTTCGTAGCGTCCTTCCGCCATGCGTTCTGCCGCTTGTTCCATCGCTTGGAGCGGCTCGGTCATCTGCCGCACCATCCGTCGGCCGACAACCAAAAGCGCGGCGGCGAATATGGCGGCCAACGGCCAAAACGCGGCGGCCGCCCGCTTCGTTGCTTCCTGAACGTCGGCTAACGGCAAATACAAGTAAATCGCTCCTTCAAGCCGCTTGCCGTCCAAAAGCGGAACGACGACCGCCATCACGCGGCGGCCGAACCGCTTTTCGTATCCCGTTTTGACAACAGGCTTCCCGGCTAACAGCGTTTCCCGGTCGCGGCCGCTGACTAACGCGTCATAGTGGACCGGAAACGGAAAGCAGGCGCTCAGTTCGCGCGGGTTGTCAATCAACAAGATCGTGGCCGTTGATTTTTCGTCATACCATTCGATTTGACGGCGATATGCCTCCGTCACCGCCCCGCCGCGATAGTCGCGGGCGAGGCTCGTCCCTTCCGCGATCAACGTTCGCTCAACTTCTTTCATGTACACCGTCCGGTAAAAATAATTCAGAAGGCCAAAGGAAAACGCCAGCGTCGCCACGACCGCGGCCCCGATCGCCAGCCATAGTTTTTGTCCTAACCGAAGCCGTTTCATGTTCATCCCTCAAACTTGTAGCCGATGCCCCAGACGGTTTGGATGTGGCGGGCAGCGTCTTTCAGCTTCATACGCAGCGTTTTCACATGCGTATCGACCGTGCGGGCGTTTCCTGTATAATCATATCCCCACACTTTGACGAGCAAATCATCGCGGCTGAACACCTGTCCGCGGTGTTTCGCCAAAAACAGCAACAGCTCAAACTCTTTCAGCGTCAGCTTCACCGCCTCGCCGCCGACGGTCACGGTTCGGCCTTTTTCATCAATGGCCAGGTTGCCAAAACGGAGATGCCCCTCATGTTCAAAACCACGACCGGTCCGACGCAGCACCGCCTCGAGGCGGGCGATGAGCTCTCCTGGGCTGAACGGTTTGACGATGTAATCGTCGCCGCCAAGCTTCAATCCTTTCACTTTATCCCATTCTTCGCCAAGAGCGGTCAAAAACAAAATCGGCACGTCCGACTGCTCGCGGATGCGGGCGCAGACGGCGAATCCGTCCTGTTTTGGCATCATGACGTCCAACAGCACGGCATCAACCGGATGTTGCGAAAGCAGCACCAGCGCTTCTTCCCCGTCCCCTGCTTCGAGGCAGCGAAAGCCGGCGTTTTCCAAATACATGCCAACGAGCAGGCGCATGTCTTCCTCATCATCCACCATTAAAACAACGCGCTCCTTCATGTCCGTCCCTCCCGAATGAATAGCTGCAGCGGGCCGTCTCCCGTCTTCCAGCGGGCGAGCGGGCGCAGCGTCGCCTCATCGACCACGATCATTTCATCGCTGTCATAGCTCGCGATATACAAACGGCCCAACGCCGCTTCCATCGCAAATGGATTGGCGCCGACAGAGATGGAGCCGAGCCGCTTCCCGCTTGGCGAAAATTGATAGACCGTGTTCGAACCGTGGCTTAGCACAAACACGCCGCGGCCTGTTTCGACGAAATCGACCGGCATGACCGGCGCAGCAACCGTCCGCAACAAGCGGCCGTCTCGAAGTGAATAGACATGGATATTGGTCTCCACCTTGCTTCCGCTTCCATGTCCGCCGACCCACAATTCCCCTTGCTGCTCGCGCATCAATCCACCTAACGCCATCTTCGGCACCGAAAATGAGCGAATGACGCGGAGGCGGCTTGCATCAATGACAAAGGCGCGGCCGTCTTGAAAGTCGATGGCATACAGCTCCGTTCCTTGGCGATTGACAAGCAGCGTCATCGGGGAGCGTCCGACCAAAAGGCGGGCGATCTCTTTCCCGCCCCGGCTCACAACGCGCACCGCGTGATGTTCGCTGTCGCCGAAAAACCACGTACGGCCATCCGGGGACGGGGCCGCGCTGACGATGCCGCTTCCCGTTTTCCACTCTGAAAGCGGCTTTCCCGTCGCCAAATCATACCGATATACGCCGTCAAGCTCCCGTCCGTACAAAAGAAGCGTCCGGCCGTCTGGGCTCAACGCCCCTCCTTGAAACGGTTCATTGATGTTCCAACGGGCGATTTTGCTGCCATTTTTCGCGTTCAAAAAGGTGACCGTTCCCGCTTTGACATCGAGGCTGATGACGACAGAAAGCGAATCGGCCACCGGGGGAAACGACGGATGGACGCAGCCGCTTAGCAGAAAGAAGCAACACAACAGCATCCATACGCTCGCTCGTTTCATCTCGTTTTTCTCCTTCGCACGTTCGTTTCTGTCCTCATTATACCTCACATTTGTGAAAGAAGTTTGAAATCGCGCCATGCAAAAACCCCACCGCCAACTCGATGGCGATGGGGGAATCGTTAATAAATCGGCGTGTTGTCTTTGTTCATGTTTTCCAAAATCGCTTTGACGCGGGCGAGGAAGCGGCCGCAAATGAGGCCGTCCAAGACGCGATGGTCAAGCGACAAGCATAAGTTGACCATGTCGCGGATGGCGATCATGCCGTTTTTGACGACGGGTCGTTTGACGATCGTTTCCACTTGCAAAATGGCCGCTTGCGGGTAGTTGATAATGCCCATCGACTGCACCGAGCCGAACGCGCCGGTGTTGTTGACGGTGAACGTGCCGCCCTGCATGTCTTCCGGGCGCAGTTTGCCAGCGCGCGTTTTTGCCGCCAGCTCGGCGATTTCGCGGGCGATGCCTTTGATCGTTTTTTCATCGGCGTGCTTGATGACGGGCACGAACAAGGCGTCATCGGTCGCGACGGCGATCGAGATGTTGATGTCTTTGCGCTGAATGATCTTATCGCCCGCCCACGTCGAGTTCAGCTGTGGAAATTCTTTCAGCGCTTGGGCGACCGCCTTGACGAAGAAGGCGAAATACGTCAAATTGAAGCCTTCACGCCGCTTGAACTCGTCTTTGATCGCATCGCGGTAGGCGACCAGGTCGGTGACGTCGACTTCGACCATCGTCCACGCGTGCGGCGCTTCGTGTTTGCTGCGGAGCATGTTCGCCGCAATCGCCTTGCGCACCGGGGTGACCGGAATTTCGATGTCGCCCGCTCCGGCTTCGACGTTCGGGGCCGCTAGTTTGATCGGCGCTGCCTGCGGCGCGGTTGGCGCGGCCGCGGCAGACGGTTGAGCCGCCGCGGCGGCCGGGGCCGGCTGCTCCGTTCTCGGTTCCGCTTTTGGCGCCGCTTGTTCCGCCGCCGGTGCCGCTCCCGCTTTCGGAATTTGTCCAGACTCAATGAGCTTCAGCAAATCTTTGCGCGTCACCCGCCCGCCAAGGCCGGTGCCTTGGACTTGTTCCAAGTCAATGCCGTGCTCTTGGGCGAGGCGGAGCACGGCCGGCGAATAGCGGCCGTTGTTTGCCCGGCCGGCCTTTTTCGGAGCGGCTGGCTTGGCGTTGTCTTCTGCTTTCGGCGCTTCATCCGCCGGCTTCGCTTCCGAAGCCGGTGCAGCGCCTTCGACTTCGATCGTGCAAATCGGCGCGCCGACTGGGAGCGTCTCCCCTTCTTTGGCGATCAGCTCGCGGATGACGCCGGCAAACGACGACGGAATTTCCGCGCTCACTTTATCGGTGATGACTTCAGCGATCGGGTCGTATTTGTTCACTTTGTCGCCCGGGGAGACGAGCCATTTGCTGATCGTGCCTTCCGTGACGCTCTCCCCAAGCTGAGGCATCGTCAATTGTTCGATGACCACATCGATACCCTCCTATCTTGGCTGCAATGTCTTCGCCGCGGCGCCCCGGCCGCCTGCGGTTCGCCTCAAGGCTTGGCGCGCTCCGCTGCGGACCGGGGTTCTCCGCTCCTCCACTGCTCCTACATTAAAACGCCGCGAGTTCACGCATCGCTTTTTCGACTTTTTCCGGGTTGACCATAAAGAACTTCTCCATCGTCGGCGCATACGGCATGGCCGGAACGTCTGGACCGGCAAGGCGCATAATCGGCGCGTCGAGATCAAACAAACAATGCTCCGCGATAATGGCGGCGACTTCGCTCATGACACTGCCTTCTTTATTGTCTTCCGTAATGAGCAGCACTTTCCCCGTTTTGCTCGCCGCTTCGGTGATCGCTTCTTTGTCAAGCGGGTAGACGGTGCGCAAATCGAGCAGATGGACGGAAATGCCGTCTTGTGCGACGCGTTCGGCCGCCTGCAAGGCAAAATGGACGCACAGCCCGTACGTGATGACCGTGATGTCCTCTCCTTCACGCTTGACATCAGCTTTGCCGATCGGAAGCACGTAGTCGTCCTCCGGCACTTCCCCTTTAATGAGGCGGTAAGCGCGTTTATGCTCGAAAAAGAGCACCGGGTCTTCGTCGCGAATCGCCGCTTTCAGCAGCCCTTTCACATCGTACGGCGTCGACGGCATGACGATTTTCAGCCCCGGCTGGTTGGCGAAAATCGCTTCCACCGATTGAGAATGGTACAGAGCACCGTGAACACCGCCGCCGTATGGGGCGCGGATGACGATCGGGCAGTTCCAGTCGTTGTTCGAGCGGTAGCGAATGCGCGCCGCCTCCGAAATGATTTGGTTGACCGCCGGCATGATGAAGTCGGCAAACTGAATTTCCGCGATCGGGCGCAGACCGTACATCGCCGCGCCGATGCCGACGCCGACGATCGCCGATTCGGCAAGCGGCGTATCAATCACGCGCTCTTCGCCAAACTGCTCGTACAATCCTTGCGTCGCTTTGAACACTCCGCCTTTTCGGCCGACGTCTTCTCCTAACACAAACACGCGCGGGTCGCGCTCCATCTCTTCGCGAATTGCCATCGTAACCGCATCAATATAGGAAATAACAGGCATCGTCGATTCCCCCTTACTCCTCGGCATACACGTAGCGAAGCGCATGCTCCGGCTCGGCGTACGGCGCCTTCTCCGCGTAGTCGGTCGCTTCGTTCACTTCCTTCATGACGCGCGCTTGAATTTCTTCATCCCGTTCATCGGTCAAAACGCCCGTTTCTTTCAAATAGTTGGCAAATGTGATGATCGGGTCTTTGGCGCGCGCCTCGGCGAGCTCTTCTTCCGTCCGGTAGACGCGATGGTCGTCATCCGACGAGTGCGACGTCAGCCGATACGTCACCGCTTCAATCAACGTTGGCCCTTCGCCGCGGCGGGCGCGGTCGGCCGCTTCCTTGACGACGCGGTATACTTCAAGCGGATCGGTGCCGTCGACCGTATAGCCCGGCATGCCGTAACCGACAGCGCGGTCGGACACTTTTTCGCACGCGAGTTGTTTCGAAATCGGCACGGAAATGGCGTACTTGTTGTTTTCGCACATGAAGATGACCGGAAGCTTGTGAACACCGGCGAAGTTTGCCCCTTCATGGAAGTCGCCTTGGTTCGACGACCCTTCGCCAAAGGTGACAAAAGCGACAAAATCTTTCTTTTCCATTTTCGCCGCTAACGCAAAGCCGACCGCATGCGGCACTTGCGTCGTCACGGGCGAGGAGCCGGTGACGATCCGGTTTTTCTTTTGCCCGAAATGGCCAGGCATTTGCCGGCCTCCGGAGTTCGGGTCTTCCGCCTTGGCGAACGCCGCCAGCATCAATTCTCTCGCCGTCATGCCAAATGTCAACACAACCCCCATATCGCGGTAGTACGGCAGTACATAGTCCTTCGTCCGATCGAGGGCGAACGCCGCGCCGACTTGCGCCGCTTCCTGCCCTTGGCACGAGATGACGAACGGAATTTTTCCGGCGCGGTTTAACAGCCACATCCGCTCATCGAGCTTGCGGGCGAGAAGCATTGTTTCATACATTTCCAACACCGTGTCATCGCTTAATCCGAGCGCTTGATGACGGTTTTGCGCCATCACAACAACCTCCCTTAGATTTACATAGTCAACCAATGATCACGCGCCGAGCTCATGCCGCCACGAACTAAAAATGAATCGCTTTGCCATCGACCGCCAGCGCCGCTTCCGCCATGGCCTCTGACAGCGTCGGATGCGGGTGGATCGCATGGGCCACTTCCCACGGAGCCGCATCAAGCACGCGGGCGAGCCCGGCTTCGGAAATCAAATCGGTCACGTGCGGCCCGACCATATGGACGCCAAGCAGATCGTCCGTGTTCCGGTCGGCGATGAGTTTCACAAACCCTTCCGCCTCACCGAACACAAGCGCCTTGCCAATGGCTTTAAACGGAAATTTGCCGACCTTGACATCATAGCCTTTCGCTTTCGCCTCTTGTTCGGTTAAGCCAACCGCCGCCGCTTCCGGACGGGTGTAAATGCAGCGGGGCACCATCGTGTAGTCAATCGGCGCCGGGTTATGCCCGGCTAAATGTTCAATGGCGACAATCCCTTCATGGGCAGCGACATGGGCCAGCTGCAGGCCGCCGATGACATCACCGATTGCGTAAATGTGCGATTCTTTCGTTTGGCCGAACTCGTTTGTTTGAATATATCCCTTCTCCACAACAATTTCGGTGTTTTCAAGACCAATTCCTTCAATGTTCGCCTGACGCCCGACGGAAACGAGCATCTTGTCGGCCGCAAACGTTTTCCGCTCGCCTTGATGCTCCGCTTGGATCGTGACGCCGTTTCCTTTCTCGAGCGTTTCCGCGAGCACCCGCGCTCCCGTGACGATGTTGACGCCGCGGCGGCGGAGCAGTTTTTCCATTTCTTTTGAGACATCTTCATCTTCTGTCGGCAAAATGCGATCGGCATATTCCAGCACCGTCACGTCAACGCCGAAATCATTAAGCATGGACGCCCATTCCATGCCGATCACACCGCCGCCGACGATCAAGATGGACGACGGAAGCACCTCCATTTGCAGCGCCTCATCCGATGTCATCACGAATTCGCCGTCCGGCTCGAGCCCCGGCAGCGTGCGCGGGCGCGAACCGGTGGCGATGACGACGAATTTCGGGACGAGCATTTCGTTTTCGCTGCCGTCGTTCATCTCAACCGACACCGTCCCCGGCAGCGGGGAAAAGATCGACGGGCCGAGCAGGCGGCCGGTGCCGGCGTACACATCGATCTTCCCTTTTTTCATCAAATGCTGCACACCTTTATGGAGCTGGTCGACAATCGTCGCTTTGCGCGCCTGCACTTTCGCGAAATCAAGGCGCACGCCGTCGGCGATGACGCCAAACGCCTCGCCGTTTTTCGTTTGTGCGTACACTTCCGCACTGCGGAGCAGCGCTTTGGACGGAATGCAGCCGGCGTGCAGACACGTGCCGCCGAGCTTCCCTTTTTCGACAACCGCCGTTTTCAAGCCGAGCTGCGAGGCGCGAATAGCGGCCACATAGCCACCCGTGCCGCCGCCGAGAATGACGACATCGTATTCTTTTGCCATCTTGTCTTCCCCTTTCTCATCCGTTGCCGCATCAACGCCGGACTGAAACCGGCGAGGCCGCTTCACCTAAATACGTTTTTTCCTCTTCTTCGCCGCGCAGGACGCGAAGCGCCCCTTCGGCAAGCGCCTGCAGTTCGTTTTCGCCCGGATGGACGATGACATCGGCGATCCATTGCACGCGGCGAGTGATTTGTTCGACAAACGATTTGCCATACGCCAACCCGCCGGTCAAAATGATGGCGTCCACTTTGCCCGCCAATACGGCGCTTGCCGCGCCGATTTCTTTCGCCACTTGGTACGCCATCGCCTCATAGACGAGCTTGGCCTTTTCATCGCCGGCTTCGATCATGTTCTCGACTTTCACCGCATCGTTCGTGCCCAAATACCCGACAAGTCCGCCTTGACCGACGAGCATGCGCATCACTTCCTCGCGATAGTAGTCGCCCGAGAAGCATAGCGCCACCAAATCGCCGGCCGGCACCGTCCCGGCGCGCTCCGGGCTGAACGGGCCTTCGCCGTCAAGCCCGTTGTTCACGTCCACCACCCGCCCTTGCTTATGGGCGCCGACCGTGATGCCGCCGCCCATATGAGCGACGATCAAGTTCAGTTCGTCATACCGCTTGCCAAGCTGCTTGGCGACGCGGCGCGCGACCGCTTTTTGGTTTAGGGCGTGGAAAATGCTGCGCCGCTCAATGAGCGGAAAGCCGCTGATCCGGGCGATTGGCTCAAGCTCATCAACGACGACCGGGTCGACGATAAACGCCGGGATGTTTAAGGCCGAGGCGATCTCATGCGCCAAAATGCCGCCGAGATTGGAGGCGTGCTGTCCCGAATAACCGCGGCGCAAATCTTCAAGCATCGCCTCATTGACGCGGTACGTCCCGCCTTCGATCGGGCGGAGGAGCCCACCGCGGCCGCAGACGGCGTTCAACTTCGATAAATTGATCCCTTCTTCATCGAGAGCTTGCAAAATCGTTTGTTTGCGGAACTCATACTGATCCGCAATCGTTTTATATTGCCGAAGCACGTCCGCCTCATGGCGGATCGTTTTTTCGAGCAATGGCCGTTCGTTTTCAAAGACGCCGATTTTCGTTGACGTCGAACCTGGATTGATCGTTAAAATGCGGAACTTCTGCTCTTGCATCGTTGTCGTCCCTCCGTCATCCGCCGGCGGGGCGGAAGGCCGCCCCGCGCCGCTGTTAGCGGGCGCGACGGCGGCTTAAAATATGGTGACCATTTTGCAAAAATTGACTGCGCGCTTTGCGCATCGTTTCAATCCGTTCTTCTGCCATCCGGTCGGCGGCCACATACGTTGGAATGTTGTCGCGCTTGGCGATGGCAAACACTTTTTCGATGTTGTCATAAATTTGCTCGATTTTTTTCATCGCCCGTTCACGGTTGTAGCCGTACAGTTCGTCCGCGACATTGATGACGCCGCCGGCGTTGATCACATAATCCGGGGCATAGACGATGCCCATTTCATGGATGATGTCGCCATGGCGCGGCTCTTTCAGCTGGTTGTTCGCCGATCCGGCGATCACTTTCGCTTTCAGTTGCGGAATCGTTTGATCGTTGATGATGCCGCCGAGCGCGCATGGAGCAAAAATGTCGCACTCCACGCCGTAAATGTCGTTCGGGTCGACCGCTTTCGCTCCGAATTCCTCGACCGCGCGCGCCACCGCTTCCTTGTTGATGTCAGTCACGATGAGTTTCGCTCCTTCTTCGTGCAAATGGCGGCACAAATGATACGCGACATTGCCGACTCCTTGGACGGCGACGACTTTTCCTTCGAGCGAATCGCTGCCGAACGCCTCTTTTGCCGCCGCCTTCATGCCGCGGTATACGCCGTAGGCGGTCGCCGGCGATGGGTTGCCGGATGAGCCGAATTCGGGCGAAATGCCGGTGACATAGTCGGTTTCTTGATAGATGATATCCATATCGGCGACGGTCGTGCCGACGTCTTCCGCCGTGATGTAGCGGCCGTTCAGCCCTTGAATGAAGCGGCCGAACGCGCGGAACATCGCTTCGTTTTTATCTTTGCGCGGGTCGCCGATGATGACCGTTTTGCCCCCGCCCAAGTTGAGGCCGGCGGCCGCGTTTTTGTACGTCATGCCGCGGGCGAGGCGCAAGGCGTCTTCAAGCGCTTCTTCTTCCGAATTGTACATCCACATGCGCGTCCCGCCGAGCGCCGGGCCGAGCGTTGTGTCATGAATGGCAATGATCGCTTTCAAACCCGATTCTTTATCTTGGCAAAACAGCACTTGCTCATAATCGTAAGTTTCCATATATTTGAACAATTCCATCTCAGATGGCCTCCTTCTTTTCATTTCGCTGCCGAACAGATGGCGAGCGCCAACGAATACAGTTTGCTTTCCGCCGAGTCGGCGCGCGACGTCAAGACGATCGGCGCCTTCGCCCCGGCGATGACCGCGCCGACTTTGGCTTTTGCAAAGTAGACGAGCGACTTGTACAACATGTTGCCGGATTCAATGTCCGGCACGAGCAAAATATCAGCCTGTCCAGCCACTTCGCTTTCAATTCGTTTATGCTTCGCCGCCGTCATGGACACTGCATTGTCCAAGGCAAGCGGCCCGTCAAGCAGGCAATGTTCGATTTGCCCCCGCTTTTGCATCATCGCGAGCGCCGCTGCATCGACGGTTGCCGGCATGGCCGGATTGACCGTCTCCACCGCCGCCAGCGCCGCGACTTTCGGACGCTCGATGCCGATGGAACGCGCCACGCTGACGGCATTGTTCACAATTTGCACTTTTTGCTCGAGATCGGGGGCGATGTTCATGGCCGCGTCGGTCACGATGACCAGCCGTTCGAACTCCGGCACGTCAAACACCGCGACATGGGACAACACCTTTCCTGTGCGCAGCCCGTATTCTTTGTTCAAGACGGCTTTCAGCAAGGTTGCCGTCGGTACGTGCCCTTTCATTAAGGCATCTGCTTCATTCAAATGAACGGCGCGCACCGCCAGTTCGGCCGCTTGGGCGACCGAATTGGCGTGAACGATGTCGACATCGGCAAAACGCGCCCCCCCTTTTTCTTTGAGCAACCGTCCGATTCGCTCCCGGTCTCCGTACAGCACAAACCGGCCGAGGCGATGCTCGAGCGCCATCGCCACCGCTTCGATCACTTCCTCATCCTCGGCGGCGGCCACGGCCACCGTCCGACCTTGACATTGACTTGCTTCCTCGATTAATGTGTTCAACTTCATCGTCTGCACCAACCTTTTCTGCCAATCCGTCGAGGCACTTCTTTATATGCAAAAACCATGCCAATCACCAATACGTGAAAGCGCTTTATGAAATAAAGGCTGTTGAAGTTCGTTTGTGCAATCTTTTTCACTATACGCAAATTATTGCACGCTGTTTTTGTCAATGTTGTATTTTTCAAGCTTGTAGTATAAATTGCGCACCGAAATGCCGAGCGCGCGGGCCGCTGCTGTTTTATTGCCGCGATGACGCCGGAGCGCCTCTTCGAGCAATTGGGCTTCATACCGGCCAAGCATCTCGTCAAGCGGCCGGAACTCCCCTTCCGTTTCGGGGCGAACCGACGGCGCGGCCGACGGCGCGGAAAGCGGCGGCAAATGCGAAATATCGATCATCACTTCATGAAACTTCATGAAAATCATCGCCCGCCCGAGCACGTTTTCGAGCTCGCGGACATTTCCTGGCCAATCATAGGCAAGAAGCTTCACCATCGCTTCATCCGTGACACCTTCGACGTTGCGCCCGTAATCTTGGTTCAGCTTTTGGATCAAATGCCGGCAAAGCGCTGGAATGTCTTCCTTGCGGGCGCGCAGCGGCGGGATGTAAATCGGCATCCGATTGAGCCGATAGTATAAGTCTTCGCGAAAGGCTCCTTCGGCAATCGCTTTTTCAAGGTTGACGTTCGTGGCGGCGATGACGCGGACGTTGATCGGAATCGGCTTCGTCCCGCCGACGCGAACGATCTCCCGCTCCTGCAAAACGCGGAGCAGCTTCGCCTGCGTGCTGGCCGACAGCTCGCCGATTTCATCGAGGAAAATGCTGCCGTTGTTCGCCTCTTCAAACAGCCCGCGCTTGCCGCCGCGCCGCGCACCAGAAAACGCTCCTTCCTCATAGCCAAACAGTTCGCTTTCTAATAATGTTTCCGGAATCGCGGCGCAATTGACACGGATAAACTTGTTATACTTCCGGTCGCTCGCGTTGTGAATGGCGTGGGCGAACAGCTCCTTGCCTGTGCCCGATTCCCCTCGCAGCAAAATCGTCGCCGGTGTTTTCGCCGCCAGTTTCGCCTGTTCAATGGCCACTTTCATTTCTTCCGATTCGCCGATAATATCCGCAAATGAATATTTCGCTTCAAGCGTGCGGATGATTTGCCGCGCCCGGTTGAGTTCAGCCGTCAGCCGCTGGATTTCCGATACATCATGAATGACACCGACGCTTCCTTTGAGCACTCCGTCAACGATAATCGGAGCGACATTGACGATGACATCGCGGTTTTTGGGGCCGACTTTCATGCGCGCGCCGCGCACCGGACGGCGCGTTTTGAGCACTTGCATATGCATGCTTTCCCCTTCCGCGATGTCGGCGGTCGCCGGTTTGCCGATGACATCCTCTTCCGTCAAACCGGTCAGCCTTGTATACGCCGGATTGATTAAAATGCCGTTGCCGTTTTCATCAACGACAGAGATCGCTTCTTCTGATGAATGGATGATCGCCTCAAGCATCATGCGGATTTCCTTTAGGTCGGTGATTTCTTCCGCCAATGCGACGAGTTCGGTAATATCTTTGAACACCGCCAACGCCCCGAACAATTTGCCGCTGTCGTCAATAATCGGGATGCGGGTGGCGATAATTTTTTTCCCGTTGGCCAGCTCCACCTCTTGATGAAATTCCGTCTGCCTCGTTTTCAGCACGCGCGGCAAGCCGCTTGACGGCAAGACGGATAAAATATGGCGGCCGATCACCTCGTCCTTGTCCACTCCGAGAAGCTGGGCGGCGCTTTCATTCATATCGGTAATGTAAGCATATTCATCAACGACAATCATGCCATCGTGGGACGAGTGAAAGATGAGAGCGCGCCGGGCCGCCTCGCTTTTCAACTTGGCGATGAGCGCTTCCTTTTCCTCGACGAGCTCCGCCATCATTCGCGCGACGGCGCTTGGAACGATATTCGCCCCCTTGGGCGCCTGCTGGCGGATTGACTCAAGAACGTCTGCCCTCCCGGTCGTTTCAATAATCAAATCAAGCGGCTCATCCATCCATGGGCGCCAGTCGCGGCCAACCGCAATGCCCCATTTGCGCGCCAATTGCAGCCCCGGGGCGTTGTCATCAACATCAATGACGGCCACGACGTCAAACCCTGACGCTTCATGGAGCAGTTTCAGCAACGAGGTTCCCCGCGAATCCGCCCCGATGATGATCACGTTTTTCATCCTGTTCCCCCACATTTCGTCCTATGCCAAATTTTGCAGACAGTTTTATCATACCCGCTTTTTCGTTCCTTGACAAATGACGGATAACGGTTATGATAATCGGTGAAGTGATTTCTGCTGGGAAAGGGACGCGATCGCGATGGGGCGAATGATTGCGCTGTTCATTTTAGTCGTTCCGGGGCTGGCGGCGGCGCTCGGCATTAAATGGATGCGCGATGCGTTGTTTGGCATCATGCAGCCGCCGTTTGCCGCCTTATGGCTGCAATTTCTCGCCGGGCTTGTGCTGTTTGCGGCCGGGTTGGCGTTTATCGGCGGGTTTTTGCTGCACCGCGACCGAAAACGGAACAAAGTGCAGGCGCGTTTTCAACGAAAACGAAAAACGCCTTGATTCGGAATTAGAAACCATCCATTTCAAGGCAAGCCAAAAAACGCCTTAACGGTTTTCGTTAAGGCGTTTTCTCCTTCCATTCCTTCGCTTGACGCGGATAGTCGGTGAAAATCGCATCCACTTTATAGGCGAACATCGTCTTCGCCGTTTTCGGCTTGTTCACCGTAAAGGGCCGGACTGCGACGCCGCGGCGCCGCGCATCCGCGGCGAAGTCCGCCGTCACCGTTCGGTGGTACGGATGCACCCCGCCTGCGTTCATCGCCTGCACATACGTCCACGGGTCATAGAGCGGCTCCATATAAAGAAGCGCCGTTTCGATCTCCGGCGCCAACTGGCGGCAAAGACGCATGCTGTTATGGTTGAACGACGAGAAAATCGTCCGGTTCTCGAGCCCATAGCGGCGCACAACGGCGATCACCTTTTGCTCAAGCCTTTCATAAGCCACGAGGCTGTTTTTCAGCTCAATGTTGACTAAAAGCCGTGTCGGCGCCAGCCAGGCGAGCACTTCCTCGAGATGGGGAATCGGGCAATGGCCGTAACGGCCGTCCCATTTCGCTGCTGCGTTGAACTTGCGGAGTTCGCGGTATAGGATGTCTTTGACCCAGCCGCTGCCGTCCGTCGTCCGGTCGACCGTTTCGTCATGAATGACGACCGGTTCGCCGTCTTTCGTCAGCTGCACATCGAGCTCAATGCCATCCGCCCCCGCCTTCAGCGCTTCTTCAAACGCTGCCATCGTATTTTCCGGATGGGTTCCCGCCGCTCCGCGGTGGGCAAAAATATATGTCATACCGTTTCTTCCTTTCCCATATAATTCGCCATTTGGCCGACAAAGCTGGCCGAATGCGGCAGTGATCGGTTATACTAAAAGTAATGTATGAGGCACTGGAGGGGAAGATGATGCAGCCGCTGAAAATTTCCTTGGAGACGGCGCAAAAGCTGGCAAAAGCGCTCGGCGTGCCGATCGAGCAAGTGATGCACATGCCGCCGCATATTTTGATGAAAAAATTGCTCGAACTTGAGAAAAAGGAAACAGAGCATGACGAACCGTAGCGGCCCGCCCTCATCAACGGGTGGCTTGGCGTTTCGAGTAGGCGCCCGGCCGCAAAAAAGGCCGGCGCCAAAAAGCCGGTCAACCGCTTTTTCGGCCCGCCTCTTTTGCCTTCACCGCGTTCCGCCCTTTATGACGCTTTATGCTCAAGCCGCAGTTTGTCGGCCACCATGGCGATGAATTCGGAGTTGGTCGGTTTGGCTTTCGAGACGCTGACCGTATAGCCGAACAGCGATGAGATCGATTCGAGATTGCCGCGGCTCCAGGCGACTTCGATCGCATGGCGGATCGCCCGTTCGACCCGGCTTGCCGTTGTGTTGTATTTTTTGGCGATGTCCGGGTACAGCACTTTCGTGATCGAGCCGAGCAGCTCGATGTCGTGATAGACCATGGCAATGGCCTCGCGCAAATACAAATAGCCTTTAATGTGGGCTGGAACGCCGATTTCATGGATGATGCTCGTAATGCTCGCGTCCAAGTTTTTCGGCTTGTTGTTGCGCACTTGGGGCGCCGGGGCTGCTTTCCTCACAACCGGCGTCGTTTTGCCGTAAACTTGCCGAATATGGTGGACTAAGTTTTCCATGTCAAACGGCTTTAAAATGAAATAGGAAGCCCCGAGTTCAACCGCCTTTTTCGTCACGTCTTCCTGGCCGAACGCCGTCAGCATAATGACATTGGGCTGATGTTCGAAGCCGGCGCGGATTCTCTCCAAAACAGCCAGTCCGTCCAAATGCGGCATAATGATGTCCAACAGCAAAATATCCGGCCGCTTTTCCTCAAGCATCTGCAGGCAGTCCTGGCCGTTGTACGCCGTGCCGATCACTTCCATGTCCGGCTGGCTCGAAATATATTCATCAAGCAATGACACCAATTCGCGATTATCGTCGGCAATGCACACTTTAATGCTCAACTTGATCGTCCTCCCCCACATTTTTTTCCTATGTAACTTTCCGTTAACGTACATTCGACAGCAGCAGCAAAAAATCCTTTTCTTTTTCACAAATTAACGCAAAATAAAAATTATAGCAAAAGATGAGCTCTTTAGACAATATTCGTTTTTTTAACCATGTATTTGTCGAAAAATCTTTACATGTTCCATTTTAACGGATGTTTCACCAAATATCTATGCCCAATCGGCAAAATATTTGCCGTCTTTTTTGAAAAATTTTTGGGCTGCAAAAAAGCGAGCTGACTCGCGGTCAGCTCGCCTTTTTTTGACGGCCATATAGATCGATTCCTGCTTCTTGCAGCATCCATTCAATATGGACGCCGTATCCCGATGTCGGATCGTTGACAAACACATGCGTCACCGCACCGACAAGTTTGCCGTCTTGAATGATCGGGCTGCCGCTCATGCCTTGAACGATGCCGCCCGTTTTCTTGAGCAGGCGCGGATCGGTGACGCGGATGACGAGTCCTTTTGTGGCTGGAAACTTTTGTGGAACGTTGCTGACAATTTCAACATCAAATTGCTCCACCTTGTCGTTTTCGACCACTGTCAATATTTTTGCCGGTCCTTCTTTCACCTGGCTGGCCAAAGCGATCGGAATCGGTTTCGTGAATGGGCTGTCCGGCAATGGCTTTGTCAGTTTACCAAAAATGCCAAACGGACTGTTATTCGTCACCGTGCCGATCACCTCTTCGCCATCGGAGAAGCGGGCTAACTTTTCGCCTGGGTTGCCGCTCGTCCCTTTTTCAATGGAGGTGACGGTCGAGCGCATAATTTGCCCATTTTGCACCAAAATCGGCTTTTTCGTATCCATGTCGGAAATGACATGGCCGAGCGCACCGTACGTTTTCGATTTTGGGTCATAGAACGTCATCGTCCCGATGCCGGCGGCGGAATCACGGATATACAAGCCGATGCGGTACACGTCGTCATGCTTGTCTTTCAGCGGAACGAGCTTCGCTGTGACGGAGTGCTGATCGCGCAGAATGGTGAGATGAAGCGGTTTTCCGGTTTTGCCGGCTTCCTCAATGAAAGGGGAGAGATCGCTCATGTTTTCAATTTTTTGCCCGTTAATGGCGGTGATCACGTCGCCGATTTGGATGCCGGCCGCCTCCCCCGGGGACTTCTTTCCGTTTTCTGTTTCGACTAAGTGGTAGCCGACCACAAGCACCCCAACCGTATTGAGTTTGACGCCGATCGATTGCCCGCCGGGGATGACTTTCAGCGTCGGCAGCACGTTGACATCCACTTGTTTAATCGGCATTCCGGCGACCTGCAAAATCAACGTTTCTTCTCCGCGCTGTTTCGCCTTTACAGACAACGAACCGTTTTTTTGCTCAACATTGAGCGTTTCGGGAGCGTTTCGGTCATGGACGGCCGCTTGCACCGGAAGGGATGACGCCCGAAATTCGACCGTATCGCCTTCAAACAGCACAAGCTGCTTTGGAATTTGCCAATATTCTTTCATCGGTTTGGCAAAACCGATCGCCATCAGCATGCCTAGGAGAAGCACTCCTGCTATGTTTCGGGCCATTTCTTTCTTCAATGTCGTTCACTCTCCTCGCTCCCGCCTACACCATACAAAAACGGTTACAGTTTTAATTTTGCCTGAACAGGGGAAAATATAATCGCAACGCTTATAAAAAAAGCTGCCCGGATTGGATGGACTTTCATCCGGGCAGCCCATTGCCTCGCAGCGGGGGCAACGGCCCGACGGGGGGCGGACAGCAAGGCTATCGCTTCATTTTCGCCGCCAGCTCGAGCAGCTCTTTGGCATGCTGCTTCGTCAGTTCGGTCATCTCCACGCCGGAAATCATCCGTCCGATTTCCTTCACCTTCTCCTCCTCGTCGAGCTTTTTCACGGCCGTTTTGGTCCGCGTTCCGTCCGTTTCCTTCACGATCAACAGATGCGTGTCCGCCATGGCGGCGACTTGCGGCAGGTGGGAAATGCAAAGCACTTGCGACTGGCTGGCGATGCGGTAAATTTTTTCGGCGATCGCCTGGGCGACCCGGCCGCTGACGCCGGTGTCGACTTCATCAAAAATAATCGATGTCACGCCTTGGTGTTTCGAAAAAATCGTCTTCAATGCGAGCATAATGCGCGACAGCTCGCCGCCTGAAGCAGTTTTGGCAAGCGGCTTCAGCGGCTCGCCGACGTTCGTCGACAGGTAAAATTCAACAACATCGATGCCGTCTTCCGCAAATTTGACCGGCACGCCGTCGACCAACGGGGCGTCGAGCGGGCCTTCGCGTTTGGCGAAGACGATGTCAAACTGCGTTTTTTCCATGTACAAATCTTTCAATTCTTGCTGAATGCGCTCAATCAGCTGCCGGGCGTACGCCTGGCGGATGCTGGTCACCTTTTTCGCCTCGGCAAGCAATTTGCCGGTCACGTCGGCAAGCTGCCGCTCGAGGTCGTGCACATGCATGTCGCGGTTTTCAATCGTCTCGATTTCTTTGGCGATCGCTTCGGCATACTGCAAAATATCGGCGATCGTCGCTCCGTACTTCCGTTTTAATTGCTGGATTTCCGCGAGGCGGCTTTCAATGGCGTCAAGCCGCATCGGATCGTATTCAAGCTCCTCAAGTTGGTCGCGCAGCCTATACATGACTTCCTCGAGCAAATAGTAGCTGTTGGCCACCATTTCATGCGCCTCTTTAAGTTCCGCGTCCATCGCGGCGACGTCCTCGAGATGTCCCATCGCCTGGCCGACCGAATCCAAGCCGCGTCCTTCGCCGGCGAGCGCTTCGTAGCTATGCTGAATGGCTTGATAAATTTTTTGGAAATTCACAATCCGCACTTTTTCTTCCATCAGCCGCTCGTCTTCGCCAATCTCGAGCCCGGCTTGTTCGATTTCGCGCAGCTGAAACGTCAGCAAATCGAGCCGATGCGCCATTTGCTGCTCATTTTCACTCAGCTTTTTCAACTTTTTTACCAACGCTTCACGCTCTTCATACAGAGCGCGATAACGCGCCAGCGCCGCCGCCGTTTCCGCGCCGCCAAACTCATCGAGAAGCGGCAGATGGCGGGATGGATCCATCAGCTCTTGATGCTCATGCTGACCGTGAATATCGACGAGCGTCGAACCGATGTCGCGCAGCACGGCGGTGGTGACGAGCTTGCCGTTGATGCGGCAGATGCTTTTGCCGCTCGCCAAAATGTCGCGGCGGAGCACCACCATCCCATCGCTGACATCAACGCCAATGTCCGCACATTTTTGGCAGCATGGATGGCGGTCGTCATCAAGCAAAAACAGCCCTTCGATTTCGGCCTTCTCTGCGCCGAAACGGACGAACTCAGACGAACCGCGCCCGCCGATGAGCAAATGAATGGCGTCGATGATGATCGACTTGCCGGCCCCTGTTTCGCCCGTCAACACCGTCAGCCCTTTATCAAACGACAACGAGAGCGATTCGATAATCGCGAAATTTTTAATCGACAGTTCAGCGAGCATTCCATCCTCCCCTTGAACGCTGGAATGGCGCCTGCCTTGTCCAGGCTGCCTTAATGATAAAACACGTGTTCACATTCCAACAAAGGACCGTCCCCGTTTGTTCCTCTCTCTGACGCAGAGGAAAGTCGGGCCGGTCCTCGGTTAAAGCATGGACAGCAGCTGGTTCGACACTTTTTTGGCGTCTTTTGGCGTCCGGCAGATGATTAAACACGTATCGTCGCCGCAAATCGTACCGACGATTTCGTCCCAGTCCAAGTTATCGAGCAGAACGCCGATGGCGTGGGCGTTGCCCGGCAGCGTCCGCAGCACGAGCAAGTTTCCGGTTCCGTCAAGCTTAATGAACACGTCAACGAGCGCCCGCTTCAGTTTTTGCCGCGGGTTGAAGCGCTGATCGGACGGAAGGCTGTACTTATAGCGGCCGTTGGCCATCGGCACTTTGACAAGCTGCATCTCCTTAATGTCGCGCGAGACGGTCGCCTGTGTGACGTTGAAGCCGGCTTCCCTCAGCCGGTCGACCAGCTCGTCTTGCGTCTCGATGTCGTTGTTCATGATAATCTCGCGAATTTTAATATGCCTTTGCCCTTTGTTCAAATCGCGCCACCTCCTCGTTCCCTAAGATGCGCAGTCGCGGCCCCGTCCGGCTGGGGGCGGGACTTCTTTCCGACGGTTGCTTAGGCGCCGTTTTCTTCCCCCTCTTTAAGGCTGAGGCGGGCGTGCGCTTCGCTGACGACGTCTGCAATCGGCTTGGCGAGCCGGTTTTCGCCTTCCCGCTCTTCGCCGGAATAGACGGCATGAAGCAAAAACTCGATATTGCCGTCGCCGCCGGTGATCGGCGAGTACGACAAATGAAGAACATCGAACCGTTCCGCGCAGGCAAACTGAACGATCGACTCCAGCACGTCGCGATGAACGGCCGGATCGCGGACGATTCCTTTTTTGCCAACCTTTTCTTTCCCTGCTTCAAACTGCGGTTTGACAAGCGCAATAACATCGCCGCCTGGAACGATGACCGTCTTGACGACCGGCAAAATGAGCCGAAGTGAAATAAACGACACATCGATGACCGCCACTTCCGGCAGCCCTTTTGTAAACAAATCCGGCGTCGCGTAGCGGAAGTTCGTCCGCTCCATGACGACGACGCGCTCATCTTGACGCAGCTTCCAGGCGAGCTGGTTGTAGCCGACATCGACCGCATAGGACAGTTTCGCCCCATGCTGCAAGGCGCAATCGGTGAAGCCGCCGGTCGAGGCGCCGATATCGAGGACAATTTTTCCTTTAACGCTGATCTGAAATTCGCGCAACGCTTTTTCGAGCTTCAAGCCGCCGCGGCTGACGTACGGGAGCGGGTTGCCTTTCACTTCAAGCGGGATATCCGTTGGCACTTTCTCTCCGGGCTTGTCGAGCCGGATGTCGTTCGAGTAGACGAGGCCGGCCATGATCGCCCGCTTCGCTTTTTCACGCGTTTCCGCCAGCCCGCGTTCAACAAGCAGCACATCGAGCCGTTCTTTTTTCCCTTTCATCGTCTCAAGCCCTTTTCTGTTTTCTTGGCGCCATCGTTTTAATGCGGTCAACGATATGCGCGGCTGTCAGCCCAATTTCGCGCAGCAGCTCGCTGACGCTTCCGTGCTCAATAAACCGGTCAGGGATGCCCATCCGCTCGATCACCGCCTGATGGTAGCCGCGGTCATGGGCAAATTCAAGCACGGCGCTGCCAAAGCCGCCCTGCAGCACAGCTTCCTCGATCGTCAAAATCGGCAGGCGGCTTTCGAGCAGTTCAAGCAGCACCGCTTCGTCCATCGGCTTAATAAAGCGGGCGTTGACGACTTTGACCGAGACGCCTTCTTTCGCCAATTGGTCGGCAGCCTCAAGGGCCATGGAGATCGTTGTCCCAAACGTCAAGATCGCCGCATCGCGGCCATCGCGCAGCACTTCCCACGTGCCGATCGGAATCTCTTTCAGCTCCTCGTCAAGCGGAACGCCCAGGCCGTTTCCGCGCGGGAAACGCATGGCAATCGGCCCGTCATCGTAGCGGATAGCCGTATACACCATGTGCTGGCCTTCATTTTCATCTTTTGGCATCATCAGCACCAAGTTCGGCACATGGCGCAAAAAGGCGATGTCAAACACCCCCTGGTGCGTTTCGCCGTCGGCGCCGACAAGCCCGGCGCGGTCAATGGCGAAAAAGACGTTTAAGTTTTGCCGGCATACGTCATGGACGACTTGGTCGTACGCGCGCTGCAAAAACGTCGAATAAATGGCCAAAAACGGTTTCATCCCTTGCGTCGCCAGCCCGGCCGCCAGCGTCGTCGCATGCTGTTCGGCAATGCCGACATCAAACATCCGATCCGGAAATTCGCTTGCAAACCCTTCCAGCTTCGATCCGACCGGCATCGCCGGCGTAATGGCCACGATGCGCGGATCCGTGCGCGCGAGCCGGCGCACCGTTTCGCTGACAAGCGCGCTCCACGACGGCCCGGCTTCCTTCGTTTTCACAAACGCACCAGTTTCAATTTTGTACGGGCCGGTGCCGTGCCACGTTCCCACTTTGTCGTTTTCCGCCGGACTGTAGCCTTTCCCTTTTTTCGTGATCACATGCACGAGCACCGGACCTTTCATTTTCTTCGCATAACGCAAATTTTCAAACAGATCATCAAAATCATGACCGTCCACCGGTCCTAAATACGTAAACCCGAGCTCTTCGAAAAACACGCCGGAAACGAGCAAGTATTTTAAACTGTCTTTCAAACGTTCGGCCGTGGCCGCCAGCTTGCCGCCGACCGCCGGGATGCGCTTGAGCAACAATTCAAGCTCATCTTTCACCCACTGATATTTGCCGGCTGTTCGCAACCGTCCGAGGATGTTGTGCAGCGCCCCGACGTTCGGGGCGATCGACATTTCGTTGTCATTTAAAATGACAATCATATCCGTTTTTTCATGGCCGATATGGTTGAGCGCCTCGAGCGCCATGCCGCCGGTGAGCGCCCCGTCGCCGATGATCGGCACGATGTATTCATCCGTCCCTTTTAAATCGCGGGCGATCGCCATGCCCATCGCTGCCGACAGCGACGTTGAGCTATGGCCCGTTTCCCACACGTCATGCTCGCTTTCGCTCCGCTTCGGGAAGCCGGACAACCCCTTGTACTGGCGGAGCGTGTCGAACTCAGCGGCGCGCCCCGTCAAAATTTTATGCACATACGCTTGATGCCCGACATCCCAAATGAGTTTGTCTTTCGGGCTGTCAAACTCCCGGTGCAGGGCGATCGTCAGCTCGACGACCCCTAAATTTGGGCCGATGTGTCCTCCTGTTTTGGACAGCTTTTCAATTAAAAACCGCCGAATCTCGGCGCTTAACTGTTTCAGTTCCGGAATGGACATCGTTTTTAACACGCGCGGATGTTCAATTTTCGTCAAATCCAAATGAGATCACTCGCTTTCATTCGGTCATTCTCCGAGCCGATTCCCTAGAATACAGGTAGTATTATTATACATGATTCGCCACGAAAAATCGACTTTTGCCGCCAACGCCGGCCTTGGCGCCACTGTATGGCCGCGGCGCGAAGATGAAAGACCCATCATGGGGAGGAAGCAAAAAAGCAACACAGCCGCCCTTGCTCCGAAGCAAGGGCGGCCGTTCCGCTTTTAATGGTCGCGGGCGGCGACCAGTTCGCAAATATAGGCGAGCGCGGCGCCGTCAACGTCGGCGTGCCGTAAATGGCGCTGCGCCGCCTCGATATGGAACGCCAACTTTTCCTTCGCGCCGGCAAGCGACAGCAGCGCTGGATACGTCGCTTTGTTGTTGCTTTGGTCGCTGCCGACCGGCTTGCCGATTTTTTCTTCTGCCCCTTCAATATCGAGAATATCATCGCGAATTTGAAAGGCAAGGCCTAGATGGGCGGCGAATTCGTCAAGCTCCCGCGTTTGCCGGGCATCAGCGCCGCCGATCAAGGCGCCGGCGTGCACGCTGTATTGCAGCATTTTCCCGGTTTTATGCCGATGGATGTATTCGAGCTCCGAAAGCGTCAGCGTTTTCCCCTCTCCTTCCATATCGGCTGCCTGACCGGCGACCATCCCTTCCGGACCGGCCGCTTTCGCCAGCCGTTCGATGAGCCGAAGCCGGACGGAAGGAGGGATGCGCTCATCGTCGATTTCGGCGATCAATTGAAACGCGTACGTCAACAACCCGTCCCCCGCCAAGATGGCCATCGCCTCGCCGAACACTTTATGGTTCGTCGGCTTGCCGCGCCGCAAATCATCGTTGTCCATGCTCGGCAAATCATCATGGATCAAAGAGTACGTATGGATCATTTCAATCGCGCAGGCGACGGGCAATCCGACCGCCGGGTCTTTGCCGAGCGCCCGAACGGTGGACAGAAGCAGCAACGGACGGATTCGTTTGCCGCCGGCCTCCAACGAGTACGCCATCGCCTTTTTCAGCTTCTCCGGCCCTTCTAAGCGCTCTATATAACAGGAGAGCGCTGTTTCCACCGCCTGTTTTTGCTCGTTGAGAAACTGTTCAACTGAAAGCTGCGCCACCGCTTACTCCTCCTCCGGCGAAAAAGGCACGAGCTGACCGTCTTCGCGCAACATATACTCGAGCTGTTTTTCGACGTGCTGCAGTTTATCATGGCAAAGTTTCGACAGCTTCATGCCTTCTTGAAAAAAGACGATCGCCTCTTCAAGCGGCACATTTCCTTCCTCGAGCCGTTCGACGATTTCCTCAAGCTTTTTCATCGCTTCTTCAAACGTCAGCTCTTTTTCTTCGCTCATATTGTTTTCTCCTCCACTCCCGTCACTTGACAATCGACTTGTCCGTCTTGAATCCGGATGGACAGGCGCTCGCCGACCTGAAGCTGGCCGATTCGTTTGACAAGCTCGCGCCGCTCATTGTACACCAAACTGTAGCCGCGCTCCATGATGCGGAGCGGACTGAGCGCCTCAAGCCGCGCGACATGGGAACGAAAGCGGAGCGCATGGCGCTCTAAGGCGGTGCGCATCGCTTTTTCAAGCGCGCCGGCAGCCGCTTTTTGCCGCTCCTTCATCCGCTCAAGCTCGGCCGCCGGGTGATGGCGCCACAGCCGCAGGCGCAGCTCACGCCATTGTTGGCGCTTCTTGTCGAGCAACCGTTCGCGCTGGCGGGCGAGCCGGTCGAGCAACACGTCAAGCTGCTGCTCTTTTTGTTCGTACAGCCGCCTTGGATAGCGGAAAGCGTACGATGCTTGAAGCCGCCGCAACCGTTCCTGGCTGGCAGCGAGCTGTTCTTTCATGGCGCGGATCATCCGCCATTTCCGCTCGGCGAGCCGCTCAGCCAGCTCCCCGACGTGCGGCGCAGCCAGTTCTGCTGCCGCCGTCGGTGTCGGCGCCCGCAAATCGGCGACAAAATCGGCGATCGTAAAATCGGTCTCATGGCCGACGGCGGAAATGACCGGCACGCGCGAAGCAAAGATGGCGCGGGCGACGATTTCTTCGTTAAACGCCCACAATTCTTCAATCGAACCGCCGCCGCGGCCGACAATGAGCACGTCAACCCCGCCGAACTCATTTGCCCGCTCGATGGCGCGCACGATTGACAGCGCCGCCCCGTCGCCTTGGACGAGCGCCGGAAACAAAATGATTTTCGCAAGCGGATAGCGGCGGCGGATCGTCGTCATAATGTCGCGCACCGCCGCTCCGGTCGGCGATGTAACAACGCCGATGCAGCGCGGAAACGCCGGAAGCGGCTTTTTATGGACGGGAGAAAACAGCCCCTCCGCCTCGAGCCGCTGCTTCAGCTGCTCATACGCCAAATACAGGCGGCCGATGCCTTCCGGCTGCATTTCTTTTACATATAGCTGGTAGTTCCCATTCGGCTCATAGACGGAAATTTCCCCACGCACAAGCACGTTCATCCCATCTTCGGGACGGAACGGCAAATGTTGATTGTAGCCGGCAAACATGACCGCGGCAATGCGCGCCTGGCTGTCTTTTAAGGTAAAATACATATGGCCGCGCGAATGCTGCTTAAAGTTGGAAATTTCACCTTTCACCCATAAATCGCGCAAATGCGGGTCGACGTCAAATTTGCGCTTAATGTATTTCGTCAGCGCCCCGACGGTGACGTATTTCACTTCCATCGAAACCGCCTCACTTCACGGCGAGCTGCCGGGCCGCTTCGATCGTGTTGTGCAACAGCATCGTAATCGTCATCGGACCGACCCCTTTTGGCACCGGCGTGATATAGCCCGCCACTTCTTTGACGGCGTCAAAATCAACATCGCCGCACAGTTTGCCGCTCTCCAAACGGTTGACGCCGACATCAATGACGACAGCTCCCGGTTTGACGTGGTCCGGACCGATGAGACGCGCCTTGCCAACCGCGACGATCAAAATGTCAGCCTGCCGCGTGACGGCCGGCAAATCAGGCGTTTTCGAATGGGCGTAGGTGACGGTCGCATGCTCGCGCAAAAACAGCTGGCCGACCGGTTTGCCGACGATGTTGCTCCGGCCGACGACGACGACATGCTTCCCGGCAATGTCGATGCCGGCAGATTTGACCATCACGAGAACGCCATGCGGAGTGCACGGAAGAAACGCCGGCTGGCCGATCATCATTTTCCCGACGTTGATCGGGTGGAAGCCATCGACATCTTTTTCCGGGGCGATCGTTTCAATGACCGACCATTCGCGGATATGCTCCGGCAACGGCAGCTGCACTAAAATGCCGTGCACCGCCGGATCGCCGTTCAGTTCGCGGATTTTCGCCAACAGCTCCTCTTCGCTGATGGACGCCGGAAATGTGTAAAGAAATGAACGAATGCCCACTTCAGCGCACGCTTTTTGCTTCCCTTTCACATACGAATGCGACGCCGGATCGTCGCCGACAAGAATGACGGCCAGCCCCGGCTCAACGCCGCTTTCCTTCAACTTCGCTGTTTCTTCCGCCAACCCGGCGCGAATCGTTGCGGCCAGTTCTGCTCCGCTGATGATTTGTGCTGTCATCGTATCTCGTTCCCCTCTCCTTGTTCGTCCATCCATATCGGTTTGCCTGACTTGACGCCGAAAGCTTGCGCAGCCGGCGGCCTGTCCTATTTTTGCAGCGCCGCCTTCACTTTCGAAAGCACGCCGTTGACAAAACTCCCGGATTTCCAATCGCCGAATTTTTTCGCCAGCTCGACCGCTTCATCGAGGCTGACGCTCACCGGCACATCGTCGGCATACTTCATCTCATACGTCGCCATGCGCAAGATGGTGCGGTCCACATTGGCCACCCGCTCAAGCGTCCACTTTTCCAAATTGGCGCGCAACAGCTCGTCAATTTCCTCCTGGTGCTCGACGACGCCTAGTACAAGCTGGCGCAAAAATGGATCCGCTTCGCTGCTTCCTGCCACATTGGCCAGCGCCTCCTCCGGCGGAATGTGCCCGACGTCGATTTGAAACAGCGCCTGCAGCGCTTTTTCCCGCGCTTCATGCCGCTTCATTGCCTTCCCCCTCTCTAAATACGAACATTTATATTAAAATCTTATCATATTTTTCGGAAAAAGCCAGCCCCTTCCCGTCGCCCGTCTTGCTGCCGATTTTACACCGCCGGCTCCGCTGATGGCCTCGTTCATTACAATAACAGACTTTGACGAAAAAAACAAAAGGCGGCTGCTCCGAAAGCAGCTGCCTTCTGTTTTTGTCACCGTTGTTCGACGGCGTCGTGCTCCTGTTTTCCGCTTTCAAACTGAATGCCGACGATGTGCACGTTTACTTCGCTCGTTTCCAAGCCGGTCATGTTCCAAAGCGCCTGGCGCACGTTTTCCTGCACCTTTTTCGCCACGTTCGGGATCGACGCGCCGAACTGGACGAAGCAATAAAGGTCAATGACAACCCCGTCATCGCGCAAATCGACTTTGACGCCTTTGCCGTGATGCTTTTTGCCGAACCGCTCGGCAACGCCGGCGGCGAAATTGCCGCGCATTTGCGCGATGCCGTCGACTTCTGACGCCGCGATGCCAGCGATCACCTCAATCACTTCCGGTGCAATTTCCACCTTGCCGAGCGCCGGGTACACTTGCTCTGTTTCAAAGACATGCTCAGACATAAGGCACCTCCTATTCCGCCTTCATAATATCATATAACTCCAAAAACTTCGTATTAAACTCGCCGCTTTGGAATTTCTCATGTTCCATTAATTTTATGTGAAACGGGATCGTCGTATGAATGCCTTCAATGACAAACTCCGAAAGAGCCCGTCTCATGCGGGCGATCGCCTCCTCACGCGTCGGCGCGTGAACGATCAGTTTGGCGATCATCGAATCGTAATACGGCGGAATCGTATAGCCCGGGTAGGCGGCGGAATCGACGCGCACGCCCGGACCGCCCGGCGGCAAGTACATGGCGATTTTCCCCGGCGACGGCATAAAGTTTTTCGCTGGGTTTTCCGCATTGATGCGGCATTCGATCGCCCAACCGTTAAAGGAGACGTCCTCTTGGGTGAGCGACAGCTTTTCACCGGCAGCGACGCGGATCTGTTCTTTTACTAAATCGACACCGGTAATGAGCTCGGTGACCGGGTGCTCCACCTGAATGCGCGTATTCATTTCCATGAAATAAAACTGTTTGTTCCGGTGGTCATAAATAAATTCGACCGTGCCGGCGCCCGTGTAGTTGACCGCCTTGGCCGCCTTGACCGCCGCCTCGCCCATCCTCCGGCGCATGTCGTCGTCAAGGGCCGGCGACGGCGCTTCTTCGACAAGCTTTTGCAGCCGGCGCTGGATCGAGCAGTCGCGCTCTCCTAAATGAATGGTGTTGCCATATGAATCGGCGAGCACTTGAATTTCGACATGGCGGAAATCTTCGATATACTTTTCAATATAAACGCCAGGGTTGCCGAACGCCGTCGCCGCTTCTTGCTGGGTGATGTTGATGCCTTTGACGAGCTCTTCTTCGTTGCGGGCGACGCGAATTCCTTTCCCACCGCCGCCGGCCGTCGCTTTGATGATGACCGGGTAACCGATTTCAGCGGCGATCGCCCGCGCCTCCTCAAGACTTTCAATAACGCCGCGCGAGCCCGGCACAATCGGCACGCCCGCTTCCCTCATCGTCTCGCGGGCGATGTCTTTAATCCCCATTTTGGCGATCGCTTCCGGGCTCGGGCCGATGAACGTGACATTGCATTCGCGGCACAGCTCGGCAAACGCCTCGTTCTCCGCCAAAAAGCCATAGCCCGGGTGAATGGCGTCACAGCCGGTCAACGTGGCAACGCTCATGATGTTGGTGAAATTCAAATAGCTGTCTTTCGAGGCGGTCGGCCCGATGCAGTACGCCTCATCCGCCAGCTGCACATGCAAGGCGTCGCGGTCAGCCTGCGAAAAGACGGCGACCGTCTCAATGCCGAGCTCCCGGCAGGCGCGAATAATGCGGACGGCGATTTCCCCGCGGTTCGCCACCAACACTTTTTTGATCATCGTCCGTTCTCTCCCTTATTCAGGCTTGACCAAAAACAACGGCTGGCCGTATTCGACGAGCTGGCCGTTTTGCACGAGCACCTCGACAATTTCGCCATCGACTTCCGCTTCAATTTCATTAAACAGCTTCATCGCCTCGATGATGCAAACAACCGTATCTTTTTTCACTTTGTCGCCCGGCTTCACATACGGCGGCTTGTCCGGCGCCGGCGCTGCGTAGAACGTGCCGACCATCGGCGATGTAATTTGATGCAAGTTGTCTTCCACAGCCGGCTTTGCTTCTTTGGCCGCCGGCGGTTCCGTTTCCGGCGCCGGCTTCACTTCCGAAGCCGCCACTTGGACAGGCGCAGGCGCCGGGGCCGCCGGCGGTTCGACCGCTGCCACTGCCTGTGCGGGCGCCGCCGGTGCGGCTGCCGGTGCAACGGCGACAGCAACCGCTTTTTTCATATGTACTTTCGTTTCTCCTTGCTCATATACAAATTCATCGATTGAGGATTGATCGACCAACCGAATCAATTCGCGGATTTCTTGAATTTTCATCGCTCTCACACCTTTCTCCAAGTGTCAGCCCGTCTTTCGCAGGCGGTGATCAAACGTATTCATAACGATTATACACACAACTGCAGGGCAAACGAAAGGTTTTTATTGCAAAAAAAACTGCTCTGGCAAAGAGCAGCGCGTTCATCCGGCCGGCTGGAACTCGACGGTGACATATTGGGCATCCGGAATTTCTTTTTTCACCATATGAATGACTTCATTTGCCGACTTGGCGGAGCTTTCTTTCGCTTTGATTGTGACGCGCACTTGGCCGCCGTCAGCGCGCACCAGCACGTCCTCATACCCGCCTTTTGATTTGATGAGCGTCTCTAACGTCGCTTCTTTTTCAGAAAGCGCTTGGAGCTTTTCGATTTTATCGAGCGCCTCATTTTTTTCCTCGGCCGTCGCATTCGCCGAAGCCACGATAGCGTTCAGTTCATCGCGCAGCCGGCTCCGCTCATCCTCAATTTTCATGCGCAGCGCCGTAAACAAATCATCGCCTGCGGTTGACGGCTCCTCTTTCGCTCCGGTCTCTTCCACCGCTACGCTTGGTTGTTTGGCCGGCTTTTCTGTTTTCTCATTCGCGGTGAGCGCCGGGCTGTTGCCCATCTCTTTCGGCGCCGTGACATAATACACCGACAGTACGACTACTAAGCTTAGCATCGTCAACAGCCATACCGTTTGTTTTTTCAACATGGCGATCTCCTCTCCCCTTACTTGAGTCATTTTTTCGGCAAGACCGCGACGCGGTAGCTCGGAACGTTTAACACGCGCGTCACCGCCTCGACGATCCATTTTTTAATTTGCAAGTTGTCGGCCCCTTTGGCGACGACAAGCACACCGCGAATATCCGGCTTTTTCGTGGCGACAACAAGCGGCGTTTCCTCGTCGCCATTGCGGATGATGATCACTTCTTCGTTTGTCGACTGATTTTCAATCGTCCGTTTTCCGCCTTCCTTGTCGCTTTCTTCGGTCGTTTGCTGCTGGGTCGAGCGTTTTTTCTCAAACAGCTTCAGCTCGGTTGAGTCAAGGTTGACGACAACGGTGACATCCTCAACCCCTTCAATTGCTTCGAGGGCGGCTTTCAACTCCTTCTCGTACCGTTCCTCATAGGCGGCGATCACTTTATCCTTTGTCTCCTTGCTCGACAAAAACGCCGGCTCGGACGGGGATTCCGGCTGATTGGCGGAAGGCTTGGCTTCGGCATCGTCTGCGCTACCCGCAAAGTGACTCGCCGCCATGAGCGCCACACCGGCCAGCAGCAGGACAACGACATATGAGAACGGCATGTGTTTTCGCGCCCCTTCCCCGTTCCCGTCTTTGGGCGGGGAAGAAAGAAACCGTTTGAAAAACGAGAGCATCCCCCCTATTCCCTCCCTCTAAATTGCACGGCAATTTTATTTTCATCGACTTCCCATTTGCCGGCGAGAAAGGCGCGCACCTCTTCAGCCAGCGAGGCATCGCTCTCGGGCAAAGCCGGCGGCTTTGTTGTATCGATGACAACCGGCTCCACCGCGCCGGCAGGGCGTTGTTTCAAAAGCGCCACTTCAATCGTCTTGATGTCCTCTGGCATGCGCCAATTTTCGTTGTGATCGGCGTAAACTTTGATATCAGCCTTCAATCCATACTTTTCCATCAACTCCCCGTTTACGTCGTTTTCGAGCTGGACAGCCATTTGTTCTAAAATATATGCGCGTTGTGAAGCTTGTATTTCTTTTTTCTGTTGTTCCATTTGATTTTTTATCGCCTCTTCCCCCTTGAAGCCGTCGGAAAAACGGGCAAGTGCTGAAGCGACAAGCTGATCCGGATCCGCCGAAGCCATCCGGAGCACCGGCGTCAACATAATTAGGAGAAGCAAAAGTCCGACGACCATTTTGACATATTTTTGCATCGTCCCGGACGGCAGCAAAAAATCGATGATGATGGCAAACAACAAAAACAAAATGATGTTCGTCACCCATTCAATCACAAGCTGCATAACGTTCCTCCTAGCGGACCATCATCGTAATATTCCCTGCCATAACCATGACGGTGAGGCTGAAGAAAAACATGAGCGAGACGATCAAAAGCGCCGCGAGCACATAGGCGATGCTTTTGCCGATAATGTTGAGGCAAGACAGCACCGGACTGCCGCCAAGCGGCTGCAACAGCGCGGCTGATAGTTTGTAGATGATGACGATGGCGAAAATTTTCACCGCCGGAAAGATGGCAATCATCAACAACACAGCCACCCCGACCAATCCGACCGCATTTTTGAGCAGCATCGAAGCGGCAACGACCGTATCGGCTGCATCAGTAAACAGCTTGCCGACGACCGGGATGAAGTTGCCGGTGACAAATTTCGCCGCCCGCAGCGCCACCCCGTCCGCCACCGCCGCTGTTGCCCCCCGCACCGACATAACGCCAAGGAAAACCGTCAAAATGAGGCCGAGCAAACCGAGGGCGGCCTTGTTCAACAAATCGGCAAGCTGGGTCGCCTTGTACCGGTCGCTGAGCGTGCTGACGACGCTTAAAAGCGCCGCTAGCAACAGAAGCGGGAGCGTGACATATTCCACGACAACGCCGGTTGTGTTCATCAAAAACAAAATGATCGGATGGAAAAACGCCGCCGATACGACGCCGCCGGAGGAGGCGAGCAAAGCGAGCAAAAGCGGAACGAGGGCGATGATAAAATGGCTCATCGTCCGCACCGCCTCGAGCGCATAGCCGGTTGCGAGGCGGAAGCTGTTTAAGGCGATCAACAACAGCACCATGTAGACGACGGCGTGGGCGATTTTGCTTACCTCCTGCTGGGCGAACGCGTTTTGCAGCGATTGCAGCACGGTGCTGAAGACAGCGAGCAAAATGAGCGTCCCAAGCAGCTTCCCGTTGACTTGCAGTTCATAAAATAAATAACGGGCGAGCGCTTTCAGCCACTCGACGGGCGACCATTGCCGGTCGCCGCTTAAAAAATCGGAGAGCGGCCCTTTTTCGCTTTCCGGCAAAAAGCCCCCATACTCATGGACGATCGTTTCCCAATAACGGCGGATGTCGCTGACATCCAAATGAGCGAGCTGCTCGCTGACGGACGGCCCATCGCTCGCAGCTTGTACGACGAACGGGCAAAAAAAGAGAGAGAGCAGCCCCGCAATGAGGAACGCTGTCCGCTTCAATCCGTTCCCTCCTTATCGCGCCGCCGGAATGAGGCTGATGACCGCTTCAATGATGGCAGTCAAAATCGGGACGGCGAGCGCCAAAATGACGATTTTGCCGCCGAGCTCAATTTTGGCGGCGATCGCCCCTTGGCCGGCGTCTTTGGAAATTTGCGCGGCAAACTCGGCGATGTAGGCAATGCCGATAATTTTCAACATCGTTTCCAAGTACACCATTTGAATGTGGGCGCCTTCCGCCATCTCCCGCAGCGTCAGCAAAATATCGCTGATGTGGTCAACAAGCAGCAAAAAAATGGTGCAGCCGACAAAAACGGTCAATAAAAAGGAGAGGCTCGATTTTTGTTCTTGCAGCAGCACAACGAGGAACGTCGCCACCAACCCGAGGCCGACGATTTGCAAAATGTCCATGGCCTCTCCCCCTACCCGCGGAACAAAAAGACATCTTTAATTTTTTGAAACAAATCGCTTACAATCGAAGCGACCATAAACAAAATATAAATAAAGCCGAGCAGCGTCACCCACTGGGCGTATTCTTTCCTTCCCATCTGGTCGAGCACCGTATGCAAAAACGCGATGACGATGCCGACGCCGGCGATTTTTAAAATGATATCGACATCGATGCCCATTCGTCCTGCCTCCTGTCTACATGAGTAAAATGACGAGCAGCAGCCCGGCTAACACGCCTAAACTTTTCGCCATTTTGCCATAGCGCGCCTGATCGTCCAGCGCCTCCGCTTCCTCCCGCTCAAGATGGGCGAGCGCCAAGGCGATTTGCTGTTGCTGGGTGAGCCGGTCATACTGGCCGAGCGTGGCGCCAAACTGTTTCATCACTTCCCACTCTCCTTGTTTGAGCGCGGTCTTCCCCCATACAGCCCGCAAGCTTTTTTCCCATGCTTCGGCCACGCTCGTTTCACACGCATGCAACGCCGCCGCAAACTGGGCAAACAGCTCGCCAATCGGAGCGGCCGTCTGGCGGGCGATATGCTGAGATGCCTCGGCAAGCGGCGTATGTCCGTACATCACTTCCGCTTCGAACGCCCTGAGCGCCGCTTTCAGCTGGCGAAGCTGGCGCGGCCGTTCGTACAAGGCGCGGGCGGCTGCCATCCCCATCCAAGTGGAGGCGGCAAGAATCAACAAGGCGCCCAGCCACTTCATCGGCCCGCCACCGCCCGCTCGTACAGCACGGCGCCGTTGGCGTCAACAATGCGCCGGATGAAGCCGGGATGCGGGACGTTCGTCAGCTCAATAAACCGTTCAAACACCCGTTGCTCCATGACCGGACGCAACGTCGGCCGCTGCCAAACATCTCGAACGGTGCGCCCGTGCACGGTCGTCCATATCGAAACGCCGGCATTCGCCGCCTCCAGCACCGCTTCGCTGTCTTCCTCGCGCCCAATTTCATCCACAATCATGACATCCGGACTCATCGAGCGAATCATCATCATCATCCCTTCCGCTTTCGGACAAGCGTCCAACACATCAAGGCGTGGGCCGAACGAAAATTGCGGAATGCCTTTCACGCAGCCGGCGATTTCCGACCGCTCGTCAACGATCGCCACCTTTTGCGCCGGAATGCGCCCAGTTCCGCTGCTGATCAGGCGCGCCGCGTCGCGCAACAGCGTCGTTTTGCCGGTCTGCGGGGAACCGATGATCATCGTATGGCGCCAGCGCCCATCATACACATACGGAATCAGCGGATCGGCAATGCCGATTTGCTCTTTGGCAATGCGGATGTTAAAGGAGGCGACATCGCGGATGGCTTTCACCTTGCCCCCTTCTGTAACGACTTTGCCGGCGAGCCCGACGCGATGGCCGCCTTCAATCGTCATAAATCCACGCCTCAGCTCCTCTTCGACGGCATAAATCGAATAATGGCTCAACTTGTTGAGCAAGTACACGCCGTCCTCTTTCGTCACTTCATATGGCAGCAAGCGGGCCTTCCCATCGACGATCACTTCAAGCGGCCGGGAAATACGGATGCGGATTTCTTCGATGCTGCGCCCCCAGGAAGGCATCTGCTGCAGCACAGCGGCGATCGTTTTCGGCAAAATTCCCCATACCGCTTCCATGGCCCTCCCCCTTTTTGGTGGACTAGTCTATATGTATGGGCGGAAGATGCTGTTTATGCCTTACTTGTAAATGCCGAACAAAATGAGCGCCACCCCGAGCGCGATGAACGCGAGCCGAGAAAACGAAAGCTCGTCCGCCAGCGAAAGCAGACCGATCGCCATCGTTACGATCAGCACAGTCGGGCCGACAGCAGCGAGCACGGCGTTAATGGCGAGCGCCTTTCTTACATCATTAAAGACCAACATCAGCAGCGCTGCACTCAGTTCAATAAGCGCCGACAACATCCGCATGCCCGCCATCGCCAAAACGGACGAATCGATCGATCGCAGCCAATGTTTCATGTGTCCCTCCTCATTTAGCGAATAGAGATGGATTAGTACAAACGTATGCGGGAACAAGCCGTTTCAGAAGAAGTTTTTGCCGGTGAAAACGGGGATGGACAACGAAGCAGGACGGGGCACCTTTGGCGCATAAAAACAGCACCGGCCCGGAACATTCCGGATCAGTGCTGCCCTTGTTCAGGTTCTTACGCCCGTGACACGTATGTGCCGTCAGCCGTATTGATGATGAGGGTGTCGCCTTCATTGACGAAAAATGGCACTTGAACGACAAGGCCGGTTTCAAGCTTGGCCGGTTTCGAACCGCCGGAAGCGGTGTCGCCTTTAATGCCCGGCTCGGTTTCAACAACTTTCAGCTCAACGGTATTCGGCAGCTCGATGCCGATCGTTTCGCCCTGGTACATCATGATGAACACTTCCATATTTTCTTTCAAAAACTTGAGCTCATGTTCGATTTGCTTTGCCGGCAGCTCAATTTGCTCGTACGTTTCCATGTCCATAAAGACGTGTTGATCGCCGTTGGCGTACAAATATTGCATTTTGCGCGTGTCAATTTGCGCCCGGTTCACTTTTTCGCCTGCGCGGAACGTCCGCTCTTGAATGGCGCCGGTGCGCAAATTTCGCAGTTTCGAACGGACGAACGCCGCACCCTTGCCCGGCTTGACGTGCTGAAACTCAAGGACGCGCCAAATCTCGCCGTCGACCTCGATGGTAAGTCCTGTGCGAAAATCGTTGACTGAAATCATTGCCCGAAATCCTCCTCACGCTATCCGTTATAAAATGATCAGTTCTTTCGGCGAATGAGTGAGCGCTTCGTTCCCATCGGCGGTAATGACCGCATCATCCTCAATGCGCACCCCGCCGAGCCCCGGGATGTAAATGCCGGGCTCGACCGTCACAACCATGCCCGGCTCCAGCACCGCATCGGAGCGGGCCGAAAGCGTCGGCCCTTCGTGAATTTCAAGGCCGATGCCGTGGCCGGTTGAATGTCCGAAATAATCGCCATACCCTTGTTCGCGAATATAATCGCGCGTCAGTGCGTCAGCCTCTTTGCCGGTCATGCCCGCTTTGATTCCGCGCATGCCGCGCCGCTGCGCTTCAAGGACAATGCCATAAATCGTTTGCAGCTCAGCGCTGACTTGGCCGACGGCGACCGTCCTTGTCAGGTCGGAACAATATCCCTTGTAGTAAGCCCCGAAATCAAGCGTGACGAGTTCGCCGCGCTCGATCGTTTTTTCGGACGCCACCCCGTGCGGCAGCGCCGAACGGTAGCCAGAGGCGACGATCGTATCGAAGGAGGACGAAGACGCCCCTTGCTTGCGCATAAAAAATTCAAGCTCATTCGCCACTTCAATTTCTTTGACGCCCGGACGAATGAACGACAAAATATGAGCAAATGCGGCATCGGCAATTTCCGCTGCTTCCTTTAATATCTTAATCTCTGCTTCCGACTTAATCAAGCGCAACTTTTCCACGACATGGGATGTCGGCGCAAGCTCGGCATCAATCGCCTCTTCATACGCCTTGTACGCCGCATACGTCACATGCTCCTGCTCAAAGCCGAGCGTTTTGATCCCGAGCCGCTTCACTTGTTTCGCGATTTCATCGACGATCGGTCCGCTGTGCTGGACGATTTCAAATCCTTCAACTTGCTTGGCCGCCTGCTCGACATAGCGAAAATCCGTAATAAAGACCGCCCCTTGGCGGCTGACAAGCGCAACGCCGGCGGTGCCAGTGAATCCGGTAATGTAGCGGCGGTTGCAGCCGTTTGTCACCAACAGCCCGTCAAGATGCTGCTCTTCAAGCAACGCTCGAAGCCTTTCCAGCTTTTCCATGTTTCATTCTCCTCTGCCCATGAATATTGTAATACAAAGGCGATGTGATACGTTGGCGGTTGCCGATGCGCGAGATCGGCTGCGCCTAAAAAATATGGAAACCTTCTTTATTTTACCATGATCGCAGCAGTTTCCGCCATATGCGCCCGCTTTGGCCGACAGCTTAGCTTCCTTCCTTGGCCGCCTGCGGTTCAGCGCTTGGCGACGGCCGGTTCATTTCCTGCGCCTCGAAAGAAACCGAATACCCGACAAACACGCCGTACAAAATGTACAAGCAGAGCGTTGTAATGACCGTATTCGTCTCTAAATCCGCAACCGGCTTCACGTTCGGAAACAGCGGATTGAGCAAATAAAACACCACTACCCAAAGCGCAGCGCCATACAACATTCCCGCCCACATGCCGCGGATGTTCCTTAGCAGTGCATAGTAAAGAAGCGCCGCCGCAATGGAAATGATGCCGATCAACACAATAGCCGCATAATTGCCGGCTTTGCCGTATTTCCAGTCGCCGGCGACCCACGGGATGAGAACCATGTTCGGACTGATTTCGCTGAAGTTGAAAAAGTAAGCCAAATAGCCCATCAAGCTCCAAAACACCCCGCCGACAAATCCGGTGATAATCGTTTTTTGCACGAGCGTCATCGGCCGTTCCGTTTTTTCTTGCTCCAGTTTTCCTTTCTGTTCCGCCATCATGCTACACCTCCTTGTCTGTTAGTATGACCTGCAATTTGCCGCCCCATGAATCAAGCAAAAAAATGACCGCCTCTGTGTAAATAATGGATTTTTTGGAAATCATAACAGTAACATCAACCTAGAGGTTTCCGGACGTTTCTTGTAGAATAAAATAATAAACATAAAAAAATAGGTTGGTGTTTGCCCGATGAAACAAGAGAAACCGTTATACGGCGGCCAGGCGGTTGTCGAAGGGGTCATGTTTGCCGGCAAAACGCATTCTGTCACCGCCATTCGCCGCACCGATGGAACGATCGAGTACTTTTCCGCACCGCGCCGCGCCAATCCGACGCTGGCCGCCTTCAAAAAAATCCCGTTTGTCCGCGGCATCGTCGCCATTATTGAAGCGAGCGCAACCGGGGCCAAACATTTGCAGTTTGCAAGCGAACGGTATGACGTCGCCCCAGGGGAAGAACAGACGGAGGCCGAAAGCAGTTCCAACCTGACGCTGATTCTCGGCGCCGCCGCGATCGGCGTGCTCTCGTTTTTGTTCGCCAAAACGGTGTTCACGCTCATCCCAGCGTTGCTCGCCGCCGCTTTCAAGCCGCTCATCCCGGGAAAAACGGGGCAAATTTTGCTTGAAGGGGCTTTTAAGCTCGCCTTATTGCTCGGCTACATTTACTTTATTTCCTTGACGCCGCTTGTAAAACGCGTCTTTCAATACCACGGGGCGGAACATAAAGTGATCAACGCCTATGAAGCGGGCTGGCCGCTCACTGTCGAACATGTCCAACGCGCCTCGCGCCTTCACTACCGGTGCGGCAGCAGCTTCATTTTATTTACCGTCATCGTCGGCTTGTTTCTGTATTTGTTCGTGCCGACCGATCCGCTTTGGCTGCGGATTGTGAACCGGCTCGCCTTAATTCCGGTCGTGCTCGGCGTTTCGTTTGAGGTGCTGCAGTTTACAAATAAATGGAGGGACATTCCGTTGCTGCGCTGGCTGGGCTATCCCGGTCTATGGCTGCAGCGGCTGACGACAAAAGAGCCGGACGACGACCAAGTGGAAGTGGCCATCGCTTCGTTCCAGCAGCTTCTTCGTTTAGAGGCGGAAGCGGAAGCGAAAAAAGCGGTGCAGTAATCGTAAAGGGGGTGGATTCATTGCGGCGCAGGGCTGTTCACCCGCTCGCCGGACTTATGATTTTGCTTGGGACGCTTGGCATTGTGTATACCCTTTTTGCCCATCCGACGGTGCTGTTTCGCCAGCTGTTGTTTGTTGCGCTGTTTGCAGCCGCGATTTATCTCTTTTACCGTTTCGTCTACCAACGCCGCACTAACAAAGAACGATTGTCGTATCTAAAAGCGGTGCGGCAGTCGAAAAAACTTCATCCCCGCTCCGCGCGCAAGCAGCCGAAGCCGGCGAAACTAAAACGGCCGTTGAAAAAGCGAACGGCGACTCCGCATTTGACCGTCATCGAGGGCAAAAAAGGCAAAAAAAAGAATCGGGCTTCCTTTTAGCTTGATTCTTTTTTGTTTTGGGCGCTCAAAACGCCCACCGCCGCAAAAACTGCCGCGCCCGCTCGCGCCCATAGTCAATGAGACGCCGGCGCGCTTCCAGGTCGATGGAAAACTCGGTCGCAATCTCACGGGCGGTGTATCCAGCCGCCAGCAGCGCAGCAAGCAGCGCCCCGGCGCTCGTCCCGGCAAGCCGCTTCCAGCGCAGCCCTTTTTCTTCAATGGCCTCATACGCCCCCAGCAACGCAAACCCTTTCACTCCGCCGCCGGAAAAGACGAGATCAATGTTCATCGCCGCCTCCCCTTTCTCGCTGTTTATATATATGTAAGAGAAAGAAAAGGCGTTTAGTACGAAAAACAAAAAAGAGCAAGCAGTCGCTTACTCCCCTTGCTCATTGCGCTTTTGCACGTCGCGCAGCGCCTCAAGACGGCGTTCGTCCTCTTGAAAATATTGCACCAAATCGCCAATCCGGTCGATGGCGTTCCAACTCAAATGGTGTTCAATCCCTTCCACATCGCGGTAAATGTTTTCTTCGTTGACGCCAATGAGGCGAAGAAACTGCTCAAGCAGCTCATGGCGGTACACAAGCCGTTGGCCGATTTTTTTTCCTTTCGGCGTCAAGACAAGGCCGCGGTACTTTTCATACACCAAATATTCATCTTTATCGAGCTTTTGCACCATTTTCGTCACTGAAGAAGGGTGAACGGACAACGCTTCCGCGATGTCCGAAACGCGGGCATAGCCTTTTTCTTCAATCAACATGTAAATTTGCTCAATATAATCTTCCATGCTCGGTGTCGGCAACGTTTGTCCCCTCCTGCAACGTTTGCCTGCCGCCAGCAAATCCCCCGGCCTATACCGTCACTCCGATGCGTCGGCCCTTTTGGCAGACAAAAATAGCAATCATTTCTATTGTACCATAAAAGGGGCATTACGTAAAATACTGCACCTCAGCCGCCGGGAAAAAGCGGGCAATGTACGAACGCATCGTTTCCTCCAGCTCCTGCGCCTCCTCGTCACGATACACGTATTTGCCGATGCCGTACCGCCCCCACTTATAGTTGTCCATATTTTGATGTTAGTATGGTTCAAGGTTGGAGGGAAATCGTATGCTTCTTTTGCTTGGCACCATTTTTCATGGAAAGTTCATTGCCCCTCATTTGATATGTTCATCTCCCAGCGAAACCAACGACCATGCCCATCGGTTTCAGCCACGATTTGCCGATATTCTCGGCCGTCAATCATGCCATCCAGATGCAATTTCCGATCCCACATGTTGTTATACACATGGAACAAATCCCGTTGGCGGCCGATTTCGCGAAGCTGCTCAAGATTTGCCATGACAGCTCATGAACGCAATGATACAATAAAACTAAACTGAAAGGAGGGATGCAGAATGTCTCACGAGCTTGTCGAATTGCTTCGCTCAGTGCTGAAAGAGGAGTTGCAGCCGATTCATGAACGCCTCGACCGCCTAGAAGCCGGACAGCAACGCCTCGAAGAACGACAACAGCGCCTCGAAGAACGACAACAGCGCCTCGAAGAACAGCAACAACGCCTCGAGGAAAAGTTGGGCCATTTCATTATCGAGACGCGCAGCCATTTCAAAAAAATCGAGGACGAGCTGGCTGAGCATCGGCGCATGTTCGAGATATTGTCACATGATTGGCGCAACGCGAACATTGCGATTGAATATTTAAACCATAAGATCGGCCAGCACGATCTGGAAATTTATCAGCTAAAAAAGCGGCTCGAACTCCAAGAAACAAAATAAAAGCGCATGCCCGATGACCGGCGCATACGCTCTAACTGCTTAGCTTACCCACGCTTGCGAATGCGGAAATTGTCTTCCAACAGCACCCAGTTTTCCGGATACGGATACCCGAGCACCCAGTAGCTGATTCCGCGCAATCCGTATTCTTTCACCAAGTCAAATTTCGCCAACGCGCTGCGGGCGTCCTCAAACCACACTTCATGTTGTCGCCCTTGTTCATCTGTATAGCGGTAAAACGGCGAAGCCGCCGCCGCATCGTATTGGATGGACGCCCCGTAGCGAATGGCGCGCTCTAGCGCCTCTTTCGGACTGAACGTTTCCGCCTTTTACCACTATATTTTGGCTTTTGCCTTTTATGTAAAAAAAAAACGCCGGTTCCTCTACGGAAACCAGCGTTTCATCCATCCAAACCCATCCGTATCACCATTACAGGCCGCACTTCAGCTGGGCGCCGCAGTTCGTGCACGTGTTGCAGCCGCCGATCTCTTCAACCGTTCCTTCGCGGCAAATCGGGCAAATGTTGCCGATTTCGGAGCCGATCGTCACATCGGTGGCGCGCACATCTTGAATCGTATCGACAAGCACGACGGCGCGTTTCGTTTCTTTTTCCTCTTGTTCTTCTGGAAGCAGTTCTAGCTGTTCTTCGATCCGGTTTTCTTCCGCTTTCAACGTCAACACTTGCGCATCGCGGCTGCCGTCGACGTAGACGGTGCCGCCTTTCGCGCCGCCGCGCCATAAACGCTCGTACACTTTTTGCACTTGCTCGACGGTGTAGCCTCTCGGCGCGTTGACCGTTTTCGACAAGCTCGAGTCGACCCAGCGCTGAATGATGCATTGCACATCGGCGTGCGCTTCCGGCGGCAAGTCCATCGCCGTCACAAACCAAGGCGGCAAATGGTTCGGGTCGGCTTCCGGATGTTTGTCCAAATATTCTTGCACGATGTCTGCTTTCACTTCGATAAATTTGCCCAAGCGCCCGCTCCGGTAGTACGAGAACGAGAAGTACGGCTCCAGCCCGGTTGACACGCCGACCATCGTCCCCGTCGATCCCGTCGGCGCCACCGTCAGCAAGTGCGAGTTGCGGATGCCGTATTTCAAAATATCTTGGCGAATGTCATCCGGCATCCGTTTCATGTAACCGGTGTTGATGAACGCTTCGCGCAGCTTTTGCGTTTCTTCTTCCGTTTCGCCGACCAAAAACGGGAAGCTGCCTTTTTCTTTCGCCAGCTCGATCGAGGCCCGGTAAGCGGTCGTGGCGATCGTGCGGAACAGCTCATCGACAAGCTGGTTTCCTTCCTCAGAGCCGTACGCTTTTTCGCAGTAAATGAGCAAGTCTGCAAGCCCCATGACGCCAAGGCCGATGCGGCGCTCGCCGAGCGCTTGTTTTTTGTTTTCCTCAAGGAAGTACGGCGTGGCGTCAATGACGTTGTCTTGCATCCGCACCCCGATTTCGACCGTGCGTTTCAGTTTTTCGTAGTCAATGACCTTCCGTTCTTTGTCCACCATGTTCGCCAAGTTAATGGCGGCCAGATTGCACACCGAATACGGTGCCAACGGTTGTTCCCCGCACGGGTTGGTCGCAACGACTTTTTGCCCGTACGCGCGGGCGTTCGTCATTTCGTTGGCGTTGTCGATGAAGAAAATGCCCGGCTCGGCTGAATACGTCGCGCAAATGTTGATCAGCTTCCACAGTTCGCGGGCGCGGATTTTCCGGTAGACGCGGACGCGATAGCCCATTTTCTCCCATTCGCGTACATCGCCGATTTCATGCCATTTTTCATTGTAAATGCGCATTTCTTCTTCAGAATACGTTTCTACGTCCGGGAAGCGCAGCTCGTATTCTTCGTCCTTTTCGACCGCTTCCATGAATTCTTTCGTCAAGCAGACGGAAATGTTCGCACCGGTCAAAAAGTCCGGGTTGTGCACCGTGTATGTACCGCCGGTGCGCAGTTTTTCTTCAGCGTCTTTGATAATTTCCTCTGTGAAGCCGCCGTAGTCAGGCGCGTTTTTGTACCGGACGATCGCTTCGTACATCGCCCGCTCCCGCTCGGTGAGCGGCGTGAATTTCAGTTTGTCGCGCGCTGCTTTTTTGATGCCCTCGTCTTCCATATTTTCAAGCAGGTAGCGCAAAATGCGCGGGTTTTGCATTTTCGAGACGATGAATTCGATAATGTCCGGGTGCCAGTCGGCCAGCATAATCATTTGGGCGCCGCGGCGGGAGCCACCTTGCTCGACAAGGTGGGTCAGCTTCGCAATGTCGTCAAGCCATGAGACCGACCCGGACGATTTGCCGTTCACCCCGCGCGCAAGCGTATGGCGCGGCCGCAATGTCGAGCCGTTCGTCCCAACGCCGCCGCCGCGGCTCATAATTTCCATCACCTGCTTCCGATGTTCGGAAATGCCTTCGCGCGAATCTTTCACAAACGGCATCACATAGCAGTTGAAATACGTCACTTCCTTGCCTGAACCCGCCCCATACAACACGCGGCCGGCCGGAACAAAATTCAAGCTGGCGAGCTCTTGATAAAACTTTTCGAACCACTCTTTCCGCTTTTCTTCGGTCTTTTCCACCGCCGCCAGCCCGGTCGCATTGCGCTTGGCGATTTGCTCATAGAAAATCTCGAGCGGCTTGTCGATAATGTCGAGCGATCGAAGGACAATGCCGGTTTCCGCCTCCTCGCCTTCGAGCACGTGCCGGTATTCGTCTTCAATCAACACGCGCGCTTTTTTCGCCTCCCAGTCAATATCGACGATAAAACCGAGACCGCGGGCTGGGAATTTCGGGTCCTCCTTGATCGTCAACACAACGAAATCGCCCGGTGTGAGCGTCAGCTTCTCCGTATCTTTGAATGAATACCGGTCAAGCATGACCAAACGGGATACGCCTTTATGGGTGATGTGCATATCCGGCGTAATCGGATGCACTTGCGGAAATAGGCGGATATCCTCGTTCAGCTTGTCAATATTGATCTTCATTTTTTCGGATGACGCCACCGTCATTCTCCTATCTCTCCTCTTTTATATAATTATATAATCTCTCATGTTTTTGCCAATGTTGCCCTGTCTTCTCTACCTTACCATATCAAACAGAAAAAAACAATATATAGTATGATTTTTTATGAAAATCATACTATATATTGTGATTTAGAACAGATCATTTCGTTTTTGTCAAGCAAAAAAAGACAAAAAACGGCGAAAAACGGACCAGCCATGCCGTTTTTGCCAAAACAGGAGCGATGTTCCATATTGCCGCCTAACGCTTAAAGTTCCATTCATCGCTTTCGTATTTCGTCCGCGCCAGCTCTTCGACGTATGCCAACTCTTCGGCGGTGAGCGTGTACGGTTCCAATACGATGTTCAATCCTTTTTCAAATCCTTTGTAAAACGCCTCTTTCGCTTCCTCGATCGTCACCGTGCGGCTCGTCAACTCATTGATCGCGACGGCTTTCTTTTTAAAATCGCGCTGCAGACGCTCTTTCACCCGCTCGTTTGGATATTTAAACAAGCTGAACAGCAAGTCTTCGTCCAAATCGAGCAAAATCGAACCATGCTGCAAAATGACGCCTTTTTGCCGCGTTTGCGCGCTGCCGGCGATTTTCCGCCCCTCAACGACAAGTTCGTACCACGACGGTGCGTCAAAGCAAACAGCCGAGCGCGGGCTGCGCAAATCCGCTTTTTCTTCTTCTGTTTTCGGCACGGCGAAATACGCGTCAAGCCCAAGGAAGCGAAATCCTTCCAAAATGCCCTGGGAGATGACGCGATACGCTTCCGTCACCGTCTGCGGCATCGCGGGATGCGATTCGGAGACGATGACGCTGTAGGTCAACTCTTTGTCATGAAGAACGCCGCGCCCGCCAGTCGGGCGGCGGACAAAGCCGAGGCCGTTCCGTTTCACCGCGTCTAAATCAATTTCTTTCTCCACTTTTTGAAAATAGCCGATCGACAACGTCGGCGGATTCCAGCCGTAAAAGCGGACCGTCGGCGGAATTTTTCCTTCGCTGTGCCACTCTAAGAGCGCCTCATCAAGCGCCATATTAAACGACGGCGAGCCCTCGCCGGAGTCAATAAAGCGCCATACTTCCTTTTTAGCCATCGTTCCACCTTCTTTTCAGAATCACCTTTACTAGTTTAGCAAACAACGCCGGCCAAGGGAAGAAAAATGGCATCGCGAAAACACTTTGCTTCCGAGCGGCAACTCTATATAATAGGAAATAGCGGACAAAGCGAAAGGAGGCATGACGGGTGGAAGCATTGCTCATTATTCTCGGCGCAATCATCGTGTATTCCGTCATTACGTACTTCTGGCAGAAGAGAATTGTCAAAGCATTGACAGAGGAAGAGTTCCGCGCCGGTTATCGAAAAGCGCAACTCGTCGACGTCCGCGAACCGGATGAGTTTGCGGCTGGACATATTTTAGGGGCGCGCAACATCCCGCTGACCCAACTGCGCATGCGCATGAAAGAATTGCGCAAAGACCAGCCGATTTATTTATATTGCCAAAACGGGCTGCGCAGCGGGCGGGCCGCACAAATGCTTTACCGGAAAGGGTATCGCGATTTGTACCATTTAAAAGGCGGATTTAAAACGTGGACCGGGAAAGTGAAGAAAAAAGCGTAGCGATCAGCAAAAAGAGGCGCGCTGCCGGACTATATAGATGCAACGAAGAAGTTTAACATATCCTTGACGGAAAAGCGGTTTGTCCATTTTCGACTGTCGAAGGCAAGCCATAGGCTTGCCCCGTCACG
>NZ_PIJF01000050.1:0-23187 GCF_002809985.1 Geobacillus sp. WSUCF-018B | reverse complement strand
GATGTGCTAATTTATTCATGAGACATGAACCTCCTTGTGGATAGTTGGTGGTACATCTATTCTAACCAAGGAATCGGGTTCATGTCTCCTTTTTTGTTTGATTGTCAATTTATGTAAGTGAATTTGCTCATCTACAGTCAATTAGTAGATGTCAGGGTAAAAGGGGAGTGGAGAAGCAATTGATTTTATCATGAGAATGGACCAAACCGTTTGGATGGTCCATTCTCTTTCAACATGAAAACAAGCTTGGGAAAGGGTGTAAAACATGTTGGGGCATCAAGTGAAAGTGGAATTTGTGAGAGTCTTTACGTGGCGTCAGTGCATTGTTTGGGCTGCATTGGTGTTGGTTCTGCCTGTCATCCAATTTATGATAATCAAGGATGGCTACGTTTACTATAGGCAATTGGATCTTTTTCTCCGCTTGAATTCGAATTTTGTGCCGCTGTTGTTTCCCATTATCATGGTTCTTGTGTATTCGATTTCCTTCCCGAGTGAACAAAAAAACTATTTTATTCCATATGTGCGTATCCGCATCCCTTTGACGACTTACTTCTTGAGCAAATTGATCGTCAATGCGATTCTATCTTTTTTGATTGCCTTTTTGATCGTATTCGTCCCTTTTGTATTTTCTATGTATATTGAACCTTATTTAGGAATTGTTCGCTTCTATCCAACTAATGGGAATCCTATCCCTTATACAACGTTTGAGCAGTTGCTTGTCCTTGGCACGCTGCCATATGGAGTTCTTTACTCACTATGGGTCGGGCTGAATGGAATGATGTATGCGACAATGGGATTATTGCTCGTCATGATTTTAGAGAAGCCTTTTATAGCACTTTCCATTCCATTTGTTTATTACTTGTTGGGAAACTTTATTACTCAAGTTTTGGGATATGACCAATTTTCCCCTACTTTTACGATTTTTCCTTTCAGTATATCGCAACAACCTTTGTGGACAGTATTCGTGCCATTTCTCTTCTTATGTTTTGTGGTGATGGTATTGATGTTCTATTTAAAGGAAAGGTTGCATAAGCACCATGACTAGGGTAGTAAACAAATGGAAGGATTTTGTGGATGAACTATTGGCATTCAAATGGATTCTCTTCGGAGTAGTGATTTACATATATGGATTAAGTGCTAAAGAGCATATGTATGTTGCTTCGTCGCAAACAAAATTATTGTTGAATAAATGGGATTTGTTGCATAAGTTTTTTGGTGATATTTACCTTATCTTATATTTTATCTTGCCGGTCTTTCTATACCGTTCTATTTCAATTATGATGTCTGATTTTGATTATGCAGTTTTGATACGGTTAGGTTCTTATCGAAGTTGGGTGTATGCGACACTAGTTCGATTGATTCAAAGTGCCAGCATATCGATAATCGTTTGGGGAGCAGTGAGCCTCGTTTTGTCAATCGGCGCCCCTTCTTTTGCTGGCTGGAGTCCGTTTAGTAGGCTGAATGCTTCTCTAAGCGAAACGCAAATATTACAAAAATTTATAAACAGTCCCATTTTAGCGTTGGTGTTGCATTTAGCTTTGCTTGTTTTCAGTGTCAGCTGTATTCACCTTGTTTTGGCCATCCTTTATGTAAAGTGGAAAAACAAGGGCATTGTCGTGTTTGTTGCGGTGTTCATATGGGTGTATGGCGTAGTGTCATTTAAACTTCTTTCTCCTCATTCCTTGTTTAATTTGTGCCATTACTTGATTTTGCATTCGGGGGCTGCTCAGTTCAGCAATATATGGGGATCTTTTGCGATGGTTATAGGATGGATGATCCTGCTCATATGGATTGTCAATCGACTGGATTTGAATGTGAAAAGGTACAATGGGAAATATACCGCTTTTATTGTCTTGGTTGTCCTAGCATTATGGTCTGGAATGCGAGAAAACGTGGGACAAACTGTTTGGGACCAGTTTCTTTTCATGTTTATAGGCGGTTCCAGACAAGCGTTTTATTTCAAGTCGTTTTTATGTTATTGGGTTCTTTATTTTGGGGTCATCTATTTGGTCCAATTGCATTTGCAGACGGAATTGTCGGAAATGGGGTATTACAAGTTAGTGCGTTATCAGTCGATCAGCCGATGGTTTTGGGCGTGGTATCATAAGACCATGCTATACATTGGATTATACTTATTTGCTTTAGCATTGCTCGCTTTGTTCATTTTGTCGTTGAAACGTTTTTCTTTTGATTTCCATGTTTCTATTGACCGTTCAGTTACATTGCTTGATATGTTTTATCATTTTTTTGTCAACGGCTACCTTCAAGTTTCGTTTTATGTCCTATTTGTGTTTCTGATCTCTTGGCTGAGCAAAGAAACGTTTTATAGCTTCGTAGGGCTCGCTATACTTTCATTTTTTATGTTCCCGGGCCTTAATAACTGGGGGATTATTCCGTCTGGATTGAATAGCATGGCGTATTTATTGACAAATGATTCGATTTACCGCATCACGATCGTTCTATTCTTATGGAATGTTTTCTCCATTGTTTTTTTGCTGTATGTCTTTTCTAAACAAGATCTCGATTTCTAAAAAGGAGTGAGTAAGTTGCCGCATATCCTGTTAGATCAAGTCAGTAAATCATTTAAAGGAGCAACGATTTTTGAAAACGTGAATTTTGCAGTGGAAAAGGGGAAAATTTATGGAATTATTGGTCCTAACGGTTCAGGAAAGTCTGTCTTATTCAAACTAATATGCGGATTTCTATTTCCGGATCACGGCAGAGTGATCGTGGACGGGGAAGAGTTGGGGGTCAATAAACGATTTCCCAGTGATTTTGGAATTATCATTGATCGGCCTGGATATATAGCGGGAAAGACAGGGTTTGATAATCTAAAAGCATTGGCTCTCATTCGAAACAAAATCAGTGATGACAAAATAAAGAAAACGATGAGGTTGGTCGGTTTAAATCCAGAGCTGACGCAAAAGGTCAAACATTACTCACTTGGAATGAAACAAAAGCTGGCTATTGCTCAAGCCATTATGGAAGATCAACAAACGCTTATTTTAGATGAACCATTCAATGCTTTAGATGCTGACAGCGTTGAAAATATCCGAAACTTGCTTCGGAAATTCAAGGAAGAAGGGAGGACGATTTTGCTCACTAGCCATAATCAAGAGGATATTGATGTTCTTTGCGATGAAGTGTACAGGATCAACCGTTTCAAACTTGAAAAAGTAAAAAAATAGGCTCTACAGGGCTGGTGATTTAGTGGAAAATGCTGCTGATCCCAGCCATTTTTCAATTTGCGAAGAATGGTGAAATCCGCTGTTTTTTGATGAAAGGCCGCTCATAGATGCGTGAAAGCTATCAGATTTTTAAATGTTCCATAGTCCGATGACGTCTATAAGGCTGGTGATTTAGTGAAAAGTCGCAGAAAATGGATTCCCTTCTCAAATTGAGAAATCCTTTAAAATCAACGCTTTTCGTTCATCCAAAACAACTGGTTCGGCGAAATCAGTCGTTTTTCGCCGGCCTTCTATGAATGATAATCGAATTTGAAAATAATCGATCGTTTGATTGAGAACGTTTCTTTCATCTGTTCCGAGCAAGATGAGAGTTTTCTTTTCCTGACGGATGATGGATGAGGGAAGGAATGAGGCTCATGCATAAAAAAATCGTGGTCGCGGTTTCCGCTGTGTAGTTTCTTCTCTTAGCTTTGATGGCGGTCGTTGTTTCGGATATCCATGACCGATTTTTTCCTGAGCAGCTAGGTGTGAAAGCGAAAGTGACATTGGATTTTAGCCAGTCTGATTTGCGTCAGGAAGATGTGTTTCGACAGTTGGGGGCGATGAGCGATCGATGGGAATTAGGATTGATGAAAATCGCGCCAGATTTACGGGGGAATCAGTCAGGGCAGATCTTTGTTCAAGTGGGACAGAAAGGGGATTTTCCAAAGAGGATTCAGCGTTTTGGCCATGAGCCGGATGCCAAGATCCGCGATCGCCGCGCGTTGGCCCATTCGTTTGCCAATGGTGATTATTTGGTGACAGGGAAAACCGATCATATAGACGAGTTGAAACATTGGCTGACGTCGCATCGAGTCAACCAGAAATGGAGCGAAGAAACACTGTTGACCATTCTCCAATTTTTGATTGTGCAAAGCGATTTCGGTGTAGCGCTATTGGCTGTTTCGATGTTGATGGTGTCGTTAGCCTTGTATTGGCTGACGGTCAAGGCGAAAGGGCGCGCGTTGCGTGTGTTGGCGGGTGTTCCGACGTCGCGCATCCAATGCGAGGATTTCAGCCACTTTTTGCTGGCTATGGTTTTGGCTGCTTCTATATTGGACGTCTTGGCCGCTCTTTATGTCGGCTTTGTCTATGGATGGAGATTCGTGCCTTACTATAGTAAAGTATTGCTTTTGGCTGAGGCGATGGTGATCTCTTTGACAATGGCTTGCGCGTTGATTTTTTCTGTTGCCTCATGGCCGAATCCAGAGATGTTAGCGATGCGCGAACCTGCTGTCAAGCGTTTGGCCAGAAGTTCGGCTGTGTTGAAGCTGGCTGTATTTGCTTTCGTCCTTTCCACTGTTTCACCGGCGGTTTCAGCTTATATGAATGCCAGAAAAACGGCACAGGAACAAGCTATGTGGAAGTCGTTGGCCGATCAAGCGGTGTTGGTGTTCCCGTCCCGTCCAGGAAGCACTGGGGGAGCAGAAATCGAGCAGTTGTTTCAGACGTTGCAGCCGTCGGTAGGAGACATCGTTCGACAAGCAGAGATCGACCATCGCGTCGTGTTATCGAAAGCATGGAAAGAAGACGATTTGTCCATCGATGGCATGAGCATTGCCCCATACCGTTACATGATCATCGTGAATGAACAATGGTTGGATATCGTTCGCAGAAAGAACAAAAGGTTATCTCTCGTTCCTCTTGCGTTGGAGCAAATTCCAAAGGGTGCAAAACAATTTCTAGAACTCTCGATCCCGCTATATGTCAGAAAACAGCAGCAGGCAAGAAATATATGGCATGAGATCAAAATGTATCGTTTGACCGGATCGTCCCCATTTCCATTTGTCCGCTTTGGCGGGCAGCTTGAGTTTGCCCGGCCGAAGGAGGTGTTATTGTTCGTTGTCCCTCATGTCCATGCATTATTCAACGACAACTTTTTGATTTCTGTTGCTTCTTCGTCGGAGTTGAGTTTTGTCGGATTAGAGGAAACACAGAAGCTCGTATCTGAGCGCGGCCTTCAGAACCGGATCCGCGTCAACTATATGGCGGAGGAAGGAATTTTGCGCGCGCAGCTTTATGCCTATTTCGTGTGGCTTAGAATTGGATCGATTGTTGGCCTTTTAGCGGCCTTGGCTATTGCCTCCACCATTAGTGCGTTTATTATGGCTGTGTTAAAAGCAAAACGCGATTTTCCTCTTCGGCTTGCTGGAGCATCTTGGTGGGCGGTGTTGCGCGGGCGAATCGTGAAAGAGTGGGTGTTAGGGGGGATCGTGGTCATGGCGATCATGCTATTTCAAGGAACAAACAGCTGGTTGCCGGTCGGTTTCACAGGGGCGCTTGTGCTGCTTGCTTTGCCGTTTATACATATTGGCGCGGCAGCTTGGGTGTTTGCGAAAAACTCCCTGCGCCAGTTGTAGAAAGAAGGAGGAAGGCTCCATGAGAATTGAGGCCGATCAAGTGACGATGATGATGAATGAGCGAACGATTATGGAGAACGAAAGTGTCGTATGCTCCCCTGGAGCTTTGACGGCGCTTGTCGGTCCAAGCGGAGCGGGCAAAACAACGCTTCTCCATGTGCTTGGCTTGCTTTTGCGGCCGACAAGCGGACGGGTATTGATGGATGGTGTCGACACAACCAATTGGGGAGCGAAGCAACGCCGTCTGTTTTGGAAACACCATGCGGCATTCGTTCTCCAAGATTACGGAATCATTGAGGAAGAATCGGTTGCGTTTAATGTCACAATGACTTCGAGTTTGTTTCGTTCGAAAGTCGTTGGCGACAAGGAGAAGGTGCGCAAAGTGTTATCGGAAACGGGATTGGATGGAAGAGAACGAGAATTGGCCGCTCGTCTAAGCGGAGGGGAAAAGCGACGTTTGGCCATTGCCCGCGCTCTCTATAAAGATGCACAAGTCATTTTTGCCGATGAGCCGACGGCTTCTCTTGATGAGGCCAATGGCGATCGCGTCATTGAGCTGCTTCAATTATTGGCGAAGCAAGGAAGAACGGTGATCGTCGCCACCCATGATGAGAAAATGATGCAAGCTGCTCATGCCATGCACGCGCTAAAAGGGATTCGTCATGGGTAAGGAGGGAGGGCAAATCAAGATGACGAAAAAAAGATTGCGGGCCATTGGCATTGCCGTAGTGTTGGGCGGAGGGCTTTTGGTGGCAGGAGGAGGGATAGGGTTGTCGCTTATCCCGTTTCCAGGCAAACAAGAATTCTCTCGACCTGAATGTGGAAAACTGCCGAGCCAATCGGAAGTGAAACGTGCATTGAGTCAGCACCGGGATCTTGTCGCTCGTTTAGAGAACGTCGGGGAGGGCGTCAGCGTGAGAGTGGGGGCACCGTGCGGAGAGCAGAAAGATGAAGCGCTGATTCACATTGTTTATCATACAAAGAGGGAACGGGATGCTGTTTCCTCCATTTTGGCCAACCACAGTTTCGGAGTTCCAGTTGAGTTAATCGAAAGATAAGATGAGAGGTAGCGTTGAGGTCTAAATGTGATCCATATCACATAACGCACCTGAATGTTGCGGTACAATGGAGGCCAAGGAGGGGGCCGCAATGCGCGATTTTAATGAAAATCCGTTTATTGTGATTTGGGAATTGACGAGAGCTTGTCAACTCAAGTGCCTTCATTGCCGCGCTGAAGCGCAATACCATCGCGATCCGCGCGAGTTGACGTTTGAGGAAGGGAAAAAACTGATCGATGAGATTTACGAGATGGATCAGCCGATGCTCGTCTTTACGGGCGGCGATCCGCTCATGCGTCCGGATGTGTACGATTTAGCGAAATATGCGATCGATAAAGGGCTGCGCGTGTCAATGACGCCAAGCGCGACGCCGAACGTGACGAAAGAGGCGATCCGCAAAGCAAAAGAGGTCGGTCTGTCGCGCTGGGCGTTCAGCCTTGACGGGCCAAACGCCGAGATTCACGACCATTTCCGCGGCGTGAGCGGCTCGTTTGATTTGACGATCCGTGCGATTCACTACTTGCATGAGCTCGACATTCCCGTGCAAATCAACACCGTCATTTCGCGATACAACGTTCATGTGCTTGATGAAATGGCGGAATTGGTTGAGAAGCTGAAATGCGTCCTTTGGAGCGTCTTTTTCCTTGTGCCGGCAGGCAGGGGGAAGGAGGAGGACATGATTTCCCCCATCGAGCATGAGCGGGTGTTCCGCTGGTTGTATGAAACGAGCAAGCGCGTTCCGTTTGACATTAAAACGACAGCCGGCCAGCATTACCGCCGCGTTGTGCTGCAGGCGAAAATGCGCGAAGGAAAAGCGACAAAAGGCGGCATCCGTTACGAAGACGTGTTGAACCAAGGGTTGACCGGACAAGTCGACGGGCTCGGCCGCGCGCCGAAAGGAGTAAACGACGGCAACGGCTTTGTTTTTATCTCCCATATCGGCGATGTCTACCCAAGCGGGCTGCTGCCGGTGAAGGCAGGGAACGTCCGGGAAACGCCGCTGGCGGACATTTACCGACACTCGCCGATTTTCCAAGACTTGCGCAATCCGGACAAATACAAAGGAAAATGCGGCGTCTGCGAGTTCCGATATGTGTGCGGCGGCTCTCGTTCACGCGCTTACGCTGTAACGGGCGACTATTTGGAAAGCGAGCCGTATTGTGTTTACATTCCAAAGGCGCTGCGGACAAAAGAGCGAAGCCAACGGTAAGAGGGCGGTGAAAAACGGCCGCTTAAAATGACGGCGCTACGGCGTTCGTGAGACGGTTGCCCGGGCGCATGCGGCGGATGTTGGATGTGTGTTCAAAACATACGGGGGAGGAGCAGGCGCCCTTCCCCATTTTTGTTGAAAGATCATTCGTGGTTCAACTCGACTATAAAGGTCTCGGGCCCGGTCGGCGCCGCGCTTCCCCCTTTTGGTTCGAGGCTCGCTTTAATTTGCTTGAACTGTTTGACATCCTCGCCGGTGATCAAAATGCGCGCCGCTCCGTGGCGGATCGTCAACAGTTCCCCTTTGACCTCGTTGTTGGTGTAAATGATCCACAATTGATAATCGCGGGCCGCAAACGGCGGCAGCCCTTCAATTTCCATCAACATTTCCTTCGTATCGTCATTGAGCCAAATCGTGCCGTCCATCTGTTGAAAGAGCGCCGATGGCTCAATCGGAATTTGTTTCGTTTTGGGATTATGGATGATTCGCTCGATCGGAATGTCGGTATGTTGTTCGACAATCTGGTATCGATATGGCTCATCCGATCGGTCATGGGAAGCGGTCGGTCCGTCGCTGGGAGCGGAAAGGCGCAAGGTGAAAAGGAAAACGGCCAAAGCTGCACCGATCCACCCGCCTGCCATGCGGAGACCGCGCCGCATCCGCTTCGTTTGTTTTTGCGCTTCTGCTTGGGCCCAAATTCGCTCTTTATGAGAAAGGGGAGGTGCTTCATATTGAGCTTCCTCCTTAAGCCCGATGTTTTTCCACGCTTCAAGCAAGCGTTGGCATTCAAGGCACTGCTTTAGATGGTTGGACACGTCTTCTTTTTCTTGCTCTGGCAGCATGCCTAACAGCCAGTCCACGATTTTTGCTTCCGAAATATGGCTATGCTTCATGCTGTTCTTCACCTCTGCCAGCCCCCATCCAGTGGAACAGCTCTTTTTGTTTCCGCAAATTGCGCAAGCCGTAGCGGATGAGCGACTTGACGGAGCCTAACGGTTTGTTCATCGCGGCGGCGATTTCCCGCTGTGTTTCCCCATGAAAGTAAAAGTGAATGATGGCTTGCCGCTGCTCCTCGGGGAGATGGGTTAAAGCGTCTATGATGACTTGTTGTTCCAGTTGGCGGAGAAAATCAAATTCCGCCCCCTTTTCTGTTAAAGCTGCTTCCTCAAGGCGGCTCACTAAAAGGTCCCGTTTCTTGCGCAGGCGGTCGAGCGACCGGCTTTTCGTTTTCACCGCAAGAAAGGCTTGAACGCTTCCCCGTTTCGGGTCGAATTGATGCGGTTTTTGCAAGATTTCGAGAAACACATCGTGGCTGACATCTTCCGCCTCCACCTCGTCGCCGACGATCCGAAGAGCGATATGATAGACCATCGGAGCGTATTTTTCGTAAAAACGGTCAAAGGCGGCGCGCGAGCCTTCGGCGATCTTCTCGAGCAGTTCGAGGTCTTTCCGTCGGTCTTCCATCTTGCCCACCTCCCGACGCATGCTTGGAATGGTTGCTCTGCATCTATTCTACAACTGAATTTTTCTCCTGCAAAACAAATCCATTGATCCATTTCTGGCGTATACGAAGTGAAAACAGAAGGAGGGAGTGAATGTCGTGCAAAGCAGGATCATCATGATGTTCGCCATGATCTTGACTCTCTTTTCGCTTCTTCTTCCGATCCGCCCGGCATCGGCGGCAAGCGGTGTTGTTCTCTTCACGCCATACACCGGGCTTTCCGTGACGCCGGGGGAAACAATCGACTATACGGTCAATGTCATCAACAACGGTTCCAACATTGAAAACGTCACCTTCTCGTTTGACCACCTGCCGAAAGGATGGTCGACTTCGATTACCGCTGAGGGGAGAACGATTGAGCAGCTGTCCGTCCGAGGCGGAAAAGAAGAAGAGGTCACGTTGGAAGTGACCGTGCCGCTGGATGTCGACAAGGGGGATTACCGCTTTTGGCTCGTCGCGAAAGGGGACAGTGGTTCATCGAAATTGCCGCTGCTTGTCCGCGTGACGGAACAAGGATCGTTTAAAACGGAACTGACGTCGGAACAAACGAACCTCGAGGGGCACGCGGATTCGAGCTTCACGTATGATGTCACGCTGAAAAATCGAACTGCCAAGACGCAAAATTACGCGTTAAGTTCGGCGGCGGAAAAAGGTTGGCAAGTCACGTTCAAATCGGAAGGCAATTCCGTTACGTCGGTGAAGCTCGAGCCGAATGAATCAAGAGACATTACCGTAGAGGTTAAACCGCCGGAAAATGTGAAAGCGGGCACGTACAAAATCCCGATCAAAGCGCAAACGAGCGATACGTCGGCTGAGCTGACGTTAGAAGCGGTCATTACGGGCACGTATGCGCTCAAACTGACGACGCCGTCAGGAAACTTAAGCACCGATGTGACGGCGGGGCATGAACGGGTGATCGATCTTGTTGTCAAAAACACCGGAAGCGCTCCACTTTTGAACATCAATATGACGGCTGACGCTCCGCCTGATTGGGAAGTGGAATTCGATCAAAGCACGATCGCCCAGCTGAACCCGGGCGATTCCAAAACAGTCAAGGCGAAAGTGAAAGCGTCGGATGAAGCGATCGCTGGGGATTATGTTGTCAACTTCCAGGCGCAAACGGCGGAAACGTCGGCGGAGGCGGCGTTCCGCGTCTCGGTCAAAACGTCGACCGTTTGGGGAGTGGTGGCGGTGTTGATCATTCTCGGGGTGGCCGGAGGGCTATACTATTTGATCAAAACATACGGGAGGAGGTAAGCATGGCAGCACCCGCTGTCATCGAGCTTGACAACTTGTGCAAAACGTATGGCGACCATCGGGCGGTTGACCATTTGTCGCTTTCCGTTCAAAAAGGGGAAATTTTTGGGCTTCTTGGCCCGAACGGGGCCGGAAAGACGACGACGATTTTGATGATGCTCGGGCTCACCGAGCCGACGTCCGGCATGGTTAGGGTATGCGGGATCGATCCAGTGCGAAATCCCATTGACGTTAAACGGAAAGTCGGGTACTTGCCGGATGATGTCGGCTTTTACCATCACATGACAGGGTTGGAGAACTTGCTGTATACGGCGGCGTTAAACGGCATTCCTCGCGCCGAGGCGGAAAAGCGAGCGTGGGAGCTGCTCGAGAAGGTGAATTTGACCGATGCGGCCCATAAAAAAGCGGGGAAATACTCGCGGGGAATGAGGCAGCGGCTCGGCTTGGCCGATGTGTTGATGAAGCGCCCGGAAGTGATCATTTTGGATGAGCCGACGTTGGGCATCGACCCTGAGGGAGTGCGCGAGCTGCTTCGGCTGATCCGCGATTTGAGCCGCCATGAAGGCATCACGGTCCTGCTGTCCTCGCACCAATTGCACCATGTGCAGAAAATTTGCGACCGAGTCGGCTTGTTCGTGGGCGGCCGATTGTTGGCCGAAGGGAATATCGAACGCCTGGCGCAACAGCTGTTTTTGCAGGATGCCTATGTCATCCATGTGGTTGCTTCGCCGCTTGACGCTTCCTTACGGTCCAAAATCGAGGCGATTCCGGGCGTCAATAAAGTGGAGCAAACGGAAGATGGATGGGATGTGTATTGCCAAACGGATGTGAGCGCCGCCATCAGCCAGACGATCATCGAATCAGGATCTTCGCTGTTCCATCTCAGCCGGCGGGATTTTGGACTTGATGAGATTTATCACCGCTATTTTGAAGGGAGGGATGTACGTGAAGGCCAGTAAGGAAGAGCGATGGGCAAACGATGTTTTTTCATATGTGAAAAGATGGAGCGAACGGCTGAAGGTAGGTGCGCTTGATGAGAAGAAACGAGCAAGAGGGGCAAACAGCGCCTTTTCGGCCATTGTCAAAAAAGAACTGGCCGATTATTTGACGAGTTGGCGCATGATCATTTTAATCGCCCTCATCTTGCTTACTTGCTTCGGCTCGCTGTATACGGCGATGACGACAATCCGGGACGCGTTGGATTCCTCGGAAGAGGCCAAGGAAATCGCGAAAGGCGCCTACTTGTTTCTAAAATTATTCACCGTCTCGGACGGAACGTTGCCTTCGTTTCTGACGTTTGTCAGCTTTCTCGGGCCGCTGCTCGGCATCGCGCTCGGATTTGACGCCATCAATTCGGAGCGGAATCGGGGGACGTTAAGCCGGCTCATGGCGCAGCCGATTCCGCGCGACTATGTGATCAACGGCAAGTTTGTCGCCGCGTTGTTGTTGAATGCGGTGTTGTTTCTTTCCCTCGGCTTGCTTGTGACGGCATTAGGCATTTTGATCTTGGGGATTCCGCCTACTTTCGAAGAGTTTGCCCGCATGGTCTGCTTTTTGTTGTTATGTCTTGTGTATATCGCCTTTTGGCTGAATCTCGGCATTTTGTTTTCCGTCGTCTTCCGCCAGGCGGCGACATCCGCGTTGTCGTCGATGGCCGTTTGGCTGTTTTTCAATCTTTTCTACTCGATGATCGTGGAAGTGTTTGCGAAATCGTTTTTGCAGTCTGACGCCATTACGTCCGTCGAGCAGGCGGTCGGCCGTCAAGAGTTGGTGCTTGGTCTCATGAGATTGTCGCCGAGCTACTTGTTCAATGAATCAACAACCGCCTTGCTTTCGCCGGACGTCCGAACGCTAGGGATCGTCACGGTGGAGCAAACGGCCGGTGCTGTTGCGGCCCCCTTGCCATTCTCGCAAAGTTTGCTGCTCATTTGGCCGCAGGTGACCGCGCTCATTGCCGCCACCCTCATCTGCTTTGCGGTCGCGTATTGGTTGTTTATGAGGCAGGAGATACGGGCGAGTGGGTGAGAAAACAAGTTGTTTGCCGTAGACGGGGCGGAAGAGATGTGTGCGCCCAACAGCGTTTATTATCGTTCGTATGTGAAAAACGTTCTGCCAAATCGTGTCCGTTCCTTTTGGGGACGGGCTTTTTCTTTTTTTGGATGTGACAAAACCGTGACAACGCTTGTGGCAAAATGGTGACAACAGGAAAGAATGTGATCAACCTCACAAATCCGTTTCCTTCTCCTGCGTATGATGGAAGTACAAACAACGTCACAAATTTTGAAAGTTTGGGAGGGGCTTTTCATGAATAAACAAAAGGCGCTGCTGCCGATTACGACGTTCGCCATGATGTTTTCATTCGCCGTGTGGGCCGTGTTTTCGCCGCTTGCGAGTACGTTTCAACAAATGTACGGGCTGACATCGACGCAAAAAAGCATTTTGGTCGCCATTCCGGTGCTGCTCGGCTCGATCATGCGTTTGCCGCTTGGCATTTGGACGGACCGGATCGGCGGGCGCAGGCTGTTTTCGCTGCTGCTCCTGTTTTTAATCGTTCCGCTCATCGGCGCAGGGTTTGCGGATTCGTATGCGATGCTTCTGTTTTGGGCGTTTTTCATCGGTATGGCCGGGACGTCGTTCGCGATCTCGGTAACGTTCGTGTCGCGCTTGACTCCGCCGGAAAAGCAAGGGACGGCGCTTGGGATTAACGCGATGGGCAACTTCGGCACGGCGGTCGCCAGTTTTTCGGTTCCATCGATCGCTGCCGCTTTCGGCGTTTCGTGGGCGTTTTGGGGAATGATCATCCCCGTTGTCGTCATGCTTATTCTCGTTTGGTTTTTCACACCGGATATGCCGAAGCCAAAACAACAAAAAACAATGCGCGAATCGCTGTCGGTGTTGAAATACAAACATACGTGGACGTTGTCGCTGTTTTACTTCGTCACATTCGGAGCATTTGTCGCCTTTGGCATTTACTTGCCGTCGCTCCTTGTTGACTTGTATGGGTTGACGCCAGTGGATGCTGGGATGCGCGCGGCTGGGTTTACTGTACTCGCTACGCTTGCGCGGCCAGTCGGCGGCTATCTTGGCGATAAAATCGGAGCTGAACGGGTGTTGACGTTCGTCTACGCTGGAATGACAATCGGCGCCTTGACGATCGTATTTGGAATGGAAAACATTTGGGTGATGACAGCGGCTTGTTTGTTTGTGGCCGTGATGTCTGGGCTGGGCAACGGTGCGGTGTTCAAACTCGTGCCGCAGCTGTTCCCAGCCGAAACGGGCGCCGTCACCGGCCTTGTCGGCGCCTGGGGCGGACTGGGCGGCTTTTTCCCGCCGATTTTAATGGGCATCATCAAAGATGTGACTGGTTCTTACGTGCTCGGGTTTATGCTTCTCAGCCTGTTTACCTTGATCTGCTTCTTATTGAATCGAATCGTCTTCGGCAAAAAAGCCGGCGAATCGGCGAAGCGGTACGCATCGTAACCATCGAAAGAGGTCAAAAGTATCCGCTTTTGGCCTCTTTTTATTGTCCACTAGGCATTATAGAGAGATTGAGAAAAAATGAAGTGATGCACATCACTTTCCATCAAAAAAGCGTCCGCAGTTGTTTGTTGGCGGGCGCTTTTTGCATTAAAGGTAAGTCAACGGGTCAAAATGGCTTGATCGTTGCTTTGTCCGGGGGGAACGATCGGATAGACGTTTTCTTCCTCAGCAATATTGAAATCAAGCAAGACTGCCCTGTTACCCGGTCGCTCAAGCGCACGCCGACACAAATCAATAGGTCACATTGGTGAACCGCCTTGTTGGCCGCATACGTTCCGTGCATTCCTACCATTCCTAAGTAGAGTGGGTTCGTTTGATCAAAAGCGCCGATTCCCATCAGCGAGCTGACGACGGGAATTTGGCTTTGCGTGGCCACTTCGCGCATCCACTCTGAGGCGCCGGAATGAATAACTCCGCCGCCGATAAACAAGACTGGCTTTTTGGCGTTTTCAATGGCGGTAATGGCCGCTTCAAGCGATTTTCTCGGGATGTTCTTCGGCTTCGGAAGGGCGGCTTTTTTCATCGGATATGCCCACGCCGCTGCCGCAGCTCGTCAGCGATGCGCCGATTGGATTTCAAATTCATATTCTCTCTGCCTTGCTGTTATTTGGCATTTGGCCGTTCACCCGCCTCGTTCATGTATGGAGCGTCCCGCTGACATATTTAAACCGGCATTACGTCGTCTATCGCCGGATGCGGGCGAAAAAAATTTAGTGAAAGAGCGGGGGCTGTCCATAAAAGAGTTGCTTGGCAACTCCTTTATGACAGCCCGCTAAATTTCATTCAATGCAGCAAATATCTGGTGGGCAGTCCTCGCATTGGATTTCCGTTTTTAAATAGTTCAAGTCGTGGACGGTGATTCTCCCCCGCTTCATGGAAATAATTCCATCTTGCTTTAACGCATTGAGCATCCGATTGACGCTCTCGCGTGTCGTGCCGCAAAAGTTGGCTAAGTCTTGGTTTTTTAACGTCACATCAATGAAAATACTCCCATCTTCAAGCGGGACGCCATAGCTGTTGCATAGGCGAATGAGCGTCGAATAGAGCGCCCCTTTTTTGCCGTTCATCATCAAGTCGCGAAACTTCGTCTGCGTCCGCCGGGCATGCTTGCTCATCCAGCGCATATATTCAAGGGTAAGGGTGGGATTGATCAGCAACTGCTCTTCGAGTTCGTTTTTATTCATCACCGCTGCCTCGCCCGGTTCAATCACTTTGGCGGTCAATAAATAGCGCGGGTCGTTCGTAAACAGCGTCAGCTCGCCGACAATTTCCCCGCTTCCACAAATGCGGAAACACATTTCTTTTCCGTCCGGGCCAATTTTGCTTACTTGCACTTTACCGGAAAGAATCAAATACAGCTCATTGGCCGGCATCCCTTCTTGAAACAAAAACGAATGTTTGCGAAGCGGAATCACTTTTTTCGACGATTGCAGCCACGAGCGCAAGAGGGAAAAATCGCGTTTCTCCACTGGTTGGCTTTGCCGTTCCATGATTGACACCTCCATTTGTTCGGCTGCTTCTATTGTAAAAAACACCACAGTAAGGACAGAGTGAAAAAAATCACCGTTTGTCACTTTTTTTTGTGCAGGTTGTCACAAATTTTTCTAACCCGGATTTCCCCTCCCATATGATACAATCAATGTGAGCAGTGTCACAGCGTTTGCCTGCTCGTTTTCGTATAGTAGGATGGAGATGGAACAAAGAGAGGCTGACCTATGACATCGTTTTGGTCACCGGTTTGGTTATCGATCAAAGTATCGCTCCTCGCCGGCTTGATTGTCGCGGTCTTAGGGACAGCGGCGGCGAGGCGGATGGCGCGCCGCCGGTTTCGCGGCAAGACAGTGGTGGAGACGGTGTTTATGTTGCCGCTCGTGTTGCCGCCGTCGGTCGTCGGTTTTTTGCTCGTCGTCTTGTTTGGCCGACATAGCCCCATCGGCCAGTGGATCGAGGCGTCGTTTCATACGACCGTACTGTTTACGCCCGGTGCCGCGGTGATGGCCGCCGTGGTCGTGTCATTCCCGCTCATGTATCAGGCGGCCAAAACCGGGCTCGAAGCGGTCGATCCAACCATTGAAGGGGCGGCGCGCATCGATGGGGCGAATGAGCGCCAAGTTTTTTGGCATATTTCGCTGCCGCTTGCCAGACACGCACTATTATCTGGAGCGGTGCTGTCGTTTGCCCGCAGCCTCGGGGAGTTTGGCGCAACACTCATGTTTGCCGGCAATATTCCAGGAAAAACGCAAACGATCCCGACCGCCGTCTATATGGCCATGGAATCGGGGCGAATGGAGTTAGCGTGGGCATGGGTGGCGGTCACGATCGGATTGTCATTCAGTTTATTGGTCTTTGCGACGAAACTCGGTCGTTTACGAGAATAAACAAAGCCGCCTGGCAACATCATGAGGCGAACGAAACAGAAAGGAGGGAGCGCGATGAGCGAGCGCAACCGAACGAACGTCATGGACCGCCTGTCCCGCCCGCTTCGCGACTTGCGGTTATCAGTGATCGACCAATGCAATTTTCGCTGCGTCTATTGCATGCCGGCCGAAGTGTTCGGGCCGAATTTTCGCTTTTTGGCGGAAGGCGAGCTGTTGACGGTCGAGGAAATGGCGCTTCTTTCGGAATGCTTTGTCGAGCTTGGCGTCGAAAAAATCCGCTTGACGGGCGGCGAACCGCTCTTAAGGCGCGATCTAGACGCGCTCATTGCGCGGTTGTCTGCGATTCCCAGCCTGCGCGATATCGGCTTGACGACCAACGGCGTCCATTTAGTGAAATGGGCGCAGCGGCTGAAAGCAGCCGGGCTAAAGCGCGTCAACGTCAGCTTGGATGCGTTGGATGATGACATTTTCCGCAAAATGAACGGCATCGGCGTCGGCGTCGCCCCGGTGTTAAAAGGCATCGAAGCCGCCCGGGCGGCAGGGCTCGGCGTCAAGGTGAACATGGTCGTCAAAAAAGGGTGGAACGACTCGCAAATCGTGCCGATGGCGGCCTATTTCAAAGAACAAGGCATTCCGCTCCGCCTCATTGAATTTATGGACGTCGGTACAACGAACGGCTGGGATTACTCCCATGTTGTGACGAAAAAAGAGATGTATGAACAAATCAACGCCATGCATCCGCTCGAACCGGTTGAAAAAGCGTACTTCGGCGAAGTGGCGAGCCGCTATCGCTACGTCGGCACGGAGGTGGAAGTCGGCTTTATCGCCTCGGTGACAGAAACGTTTTGCCGTAGCTGCACGCGGGCGCGCATTTCTGCGGACGGGAAGCTGTATACGTGTTTGTTTGCCTCGAAGGGCGTATCGTTGAAAGACAATCTGAGAGCTGGGGCGACGAAAGAGGAACTGAAGTCGTTGATCACCGCGGTTTGGAACCAGCGGACAGATCGCTATTCAGAAGAACGGACGGAAGAAACGGCGAAACAACGGACGAAAATTGAAATGTCGTATATCGGTGGGTAACAAAGAAGCAGGGCCGCTCTTTCCAGCGAAGAGCGGCCCTGTTCTTTATCGTTATCGTTCAATGCGCCTGCCTTTGCCTTAGAAATGGGGGAAGGGTTTGCTTGCTTATGCCTTCACCGCCGCCAACACGCGCGGGAAGAGGATGTTGTTTTCCAAATGGATGTGGGTAAACAAATCGTCTTCAAGCGCGGCCAGCCGGTTGTAGACGAGGCGATACGTGCCGCACGCGTCTTCTGGCGGGGTGAAGTCGTTTGTGATTTCACGAATTTCTTTCATCAAATCGCCGGCTGCGTCATGCTCATGGACGAGTTCGCGAACGGCCTGCTCGACCGCCTCCCGGTTTTCCGGCGATGGGTTGTCGGCAAATTGCAAAATGAGCGGGAACGCTCCCGTTTCCTCTTTAATGAGATGCTGCTCGAGCTCCGTTTTTAACTCATGAAACAGTTTATGCACGCGGGAAAGGTGCGGGTGGTGCATATGCCGTGTACGCGCAATACTTTCGTGACATACGGGCTGAGCTGCGGCAGTTCCTCGTTCAAATAGCGGTGGTGCGTGTTGATGATATGATCGACCAAGTCGGCTAGCGGCGCTTCACTCCAATTTCCGGTCGGCTTGTTTTGCGCTTCCGCGTAAAGGGTGTTCAGCTCGCGAAGAAGCGCTTCGCCATCAAGTCCGAGCTCTTCGATCGCTTCTTTTAACGGACGCTGTCCGCCGCAGCAAAAATCGATGCGCCGCGCTTTAAACAAATCAGCCGCTTTCGGAAATTGAGTAACAATATCGCCAATCAATGATTGTTCAGTAAACCGCTGTTCCATTCATCATCCCTCCATTGATCCAATCGTTACAGCTTCAGCATACCGTGTTTTCCGCGAAGGTGTTGTGACGGATCTCACATACGTAAAAAAAAGTGGACATCGATCCATGTGATAAACGTCACAACAGCACGTTTCTTCTTTATCGTACAATGAAAAAAAAGCAGACTTCTGCTGACTCTTTGCAGAGGCGGTGTCTGCTTTCGTGGATGAGAACGGACATGTTCAGCAGATAACATACAACGTGTTGACAACAGAAGCCAATCAAGAGAAGGAAAAGGGGAGACGGATATGTGGGCGTTGGTGAAGGGAAGGCAGTGGGAGGAGGAAAAAACAGAACTGGAGCGGCAACTCGCTGAGATGAAAGACGAGCTCACGAGACAAAAGGAAGCCATTCATGAGACGGTGGCAGGATTGCTCGGGGAGCTGCAGGAAATCGTTCACCAGCATGAGGTGGTCAACGGGCAACACCATGTATTAGGCCAGCTGGTTGACCGAACGAAAGAAAAGGTTGATAATGTCAGTACGCTCAGCAAGTCATCATATGCGATTTCCGACCGTTTATGCGAACAAGGGAACGCGTTGGTGGAGACGGCGGGTCAGATGGTCGCAGCCGCAAAAGAAGGTATCCGCATGTCGGAAGAAATGGAGCAGGCGATGGGGCGGCTCGGCAGTGAGATGGAAACGACATCGGCCGCGATGCATCGGTTGCGCGGCCGCTCGCAAGAAATTGAACAAATTGTGAAAGTGATCAAAGAAATCGCTGGCCAGACGAATTTGATCGCGTTAAACGCCTCGATCGAAGCCGCTCGCGCCGGGGAGCATGGCAAAGGGTTTTCCGTCGTCGCCGCTGAAGTGAGGAAATTGGCTGAGCATACGGCGGACAGCACGGAAACGATTCACCAGCTAACTGACGCTGTGCAGCACGAAATCGAGCGGTCGCTAGAGCAAACGGAAGCCATTTCATCTTTGATCGAAACGGTTGTCCAAATGAGCATCCATACAGCTCGCAAATGGTCGGCGATGATGGAGCTGATCGATCAAGTCGAAAATCGAGCCCAAGACGTGCTAAACTATATTCAGGAACAATACCGCTATGCGGATAAAGTGAGGAAAGAGCTCGAACAGTCCGCCGCTTTGTTTGGCGAAACGCGGGAGATGATTTTGCGGCATATTGCCGATGCGAGCGTCGTTGATGAAAAGTTGGCGGGAGGCATAAAACAACTGCAACAATGGCAACAACGGTAAAAGAAAGATTATCGTTGCCGCCAGCCGTATGATCGAAAGGAGAGAGAGAGATGGTCGAAAGACGAACCCCGATTCCTGTATCGGAAGCGATTGATCGGGTGATGCGTTATGCCGGAGTGGGGGAAGAGGAAACAGTGCCGCTTCGCCAGTCGTATGGCCGCTATTTGGCGGAAGATTTGCGCGCCGACCATGACGTGCCGCCGTTTGACCGCTCGCCGTATGACGGATTTGCCATTCGCGCCGCGGATTCGGAAGGAGCGGGACTTGACCATCCGGTCGAGTTTGAAGTGATCGAAACGATTGGCGCCGGACAAGTGGCGAAACAGCCCGTCGGTCCGTTTCAAGCGGTGCGCTTGATGACCGGAGCGCAAATTCCCCAAGGGTGCGATGCGGTCGTCATGTTGGAGCTCGCCAAACAGTACGAGCGGGATGGAAAAACGTATATGGCCATTAAACGCCCGTTCCGCCCTGGCGACAACATTTCGTTTCAAGGGGAAGATGCGAAAAAAGGGCAGCCGCTTGTCGAAAAAGGAACGCGCATCAATCCCGGGGTGGCGGCGCTCTTGGCGACGTTCGGCTACGCCGAAGTGAAGGTGGCGAAAAAGCCGCGGATTGGCATTTTTGCGACCGGCAGCGAACTGCTCGACGTCTCTGAACCGCTTGTGCCGGGAAAAATCCGCAACAGCAACGCCTACATGATCGAGGCGCAGGTGTTCAAAAGCGGCGCCGAGCCGATTTATTTCGGCCAGCTCGCCGACGACCTCGATGCGTGCTTTCACGCTGTGCGCCAGGCGCTCGATCAAGTGGACATGCTCATTACGACCGGCGGCGTCTCGGTCGGGGATTTCGATTATTTGCCCGCCATTTACAAGCGGCTCGGAGCGAACGTGTTGTTTAACAAAATCGCCATGCGCCCGGGAAGCGTGACGACCGTCGCGGAGTGGAATGGCAAGCTGCTGTTCGGTTTGTCGGGCAACCCGTCGGCGTGCTACGTCGGGTATGAGCTGTTCGTCCGCCCGGTCGTGCGCACGCGGCTGTTTTCGGCCAAGCCGTATTTGAAAAAAGCGAAAGCCACCCTTGGCGCCGATTTTCCAAAACCGAACCCGTTCACCCGCTTCGTGCGCAGCCGGGTCGAGGCGGTTGACGGTCGGCTTGTCGTGAAGCCGGTCGGCATGGACAAGTCGAACATCGTCACCTCGCTAGCGTTCGCGAACGCCTTGATGGTGCTGCCGGGCGGAACGAGAGGGTTTGCGGTTGGCGATGAGGTGGACGTATGGCTTTTGGATGACGATGAGGGGTCAAGCGAATGAACGTCTGGCAAGTCGTCGGCTATAAACATAGCGGCAAAACGACGCTGATGGAAAAATGGGTGGCGGCCGCGGTCCGGGAAGGATGGCGCGTCGGAACGGTGAAGCATCACGGCCATGGCGGCGAGCCCGCGCGGCCGGAAGGCGTCGATTCCGTCCGCCACGAGCGGGCTGGGGCGGCGGCGACGGCGGTGGAAGGAGACGGGCTTTTGCAGCTTCATCTCCGCCGCCCGTTGTGGCGGTTGGATGATGTGTTGGCGCTTTATGCGCCGCTTCGGCTCGATCTCGTGTTGGTCGAAGGCTACAAACAAGAGCGGCACCCGAAAGTCGTGCTCGTCCGCACTTGGGAAGATTGGGCGTCGCTTCAGCACCTCGCCAACATCCGCGCCGTCATCGCCTGGGAGCCGCTCGAAGGGCCGCTAGCGCACCCGGTGTTTTCGCTGGCCGATGATGACGAATATATTCCATGGCTCATGAACGAGGTGAGAACACGAACATGACAGAACCGTTGTTTGCCATTACCGACCGGCCGATTTCGGTCGAGGATGTGATGAAAAAAGTGATGCGCCCGGAAGCGGGGGCGGTCGCTGTCTTTGCCGGCACGGTGCGCGAATGGACGAACGGCAAGAGGACGCTCTTTTTGCAATATGAGGCGTACGTGTCGATGGCCGAGAAAATGCTCGCGCAAATCGGGGCGGAAATCGCCGAAAAATGGCCAGGGGCGAAAACCGCCATCACCCACCGGATCGGGCGGCTTAAGATCAGCGACATCGCCGTCGTCATCGCGGTTTCCTCGCCGCACCGCGCCGAAGCGTATGAGGCGAACCGCTATGCCATTGAGCGGATCAAGCAAATCGTGCCGATTTGGAAAAAAGAGCAATGGGAGGACGGAAGCGCCTGGGTGGGCGACCAGCTTGAAACAACGGCGTATCCGTCCGGAAAACCGGAGGTGAAAGAGGAATGATCCGCCTTTTATTTTTCGCGCATTTAGGCGAACAAATCGGTGAGCGGGAAGTGATGTGGCCGCACGTTCCGGAAACGGTGAAACAACTGAAAGACGAAGTGGAAGAGCGCTACGGCATCTCGCTCGGGCGCGTCATGACGGCGGTCAACGAGGAGTATGTCCGCGACGAAGCGCCGCTTCATGCCGGCGACACGGTCGCCTTTATTCCACCGGTAAGCGGAGGATGAGACGGATGGCGAACAAAAGCAAATGGGTGATGCCAAAACAACACGGCGCCTGGGCGATGCTCATCATCCCGTTTTGGCTCGGGGCGTACGCCGGTGGGCTTTCGTGGATTCACGCGCCGCTCTTTGTCGCCTGGCTTGCGCTCTATTTGGCGACGTATCCGCTCTTGATGGCGGTGAAAACGAAGCGGAACGACCCGTACGTGCCCGCCGCCGCCCGCTATGGCGCCATCGCCGCACCGGTCTTAGCCGTTTCCCTTTGGCAGCGGCCGGCTCTTGTTCTCTTTGGCTTGGCGATGATTCCGTTTTTCCTAGTAAACATCTACTACAGCAAGAAAAAGAACGAGCGCGCTTTCTGGAATGATGTTGCGGCCATCGCGGCGTTTTGCATCGGCGGCCTCGCCGCCTTTTACGCCGGACGCGGGGAGTTGACGATCGAAGCGTTTGAACTCGCCCTGTTTTCCTTCCTCTTTTTCATCGGCAGCACGTTTTACGTAAAAACGATGATTCGCGAAAAGAAAAATGAGCGGTACAAATGGCTGTCATGGGGCTACCACGCCCTGTTGATCGTCGGCCTCATCGCCATCGGCGAGCCGTTCGCCGTCTTGGCCTATGCACCGAGCGTCATCCGCGCCGTCTATTTATATGGCAAGTCGCTGCCGATCATGAAACTTGGCATGCTGGAAATCGCCAACGCGGCGTACTTTTTCATCGCGATGATCGTGCTCTACTCTTGAGCGAACCCCAAACGGGAGGCATCCATGACCGTTTGGGGTTTTTTCTTTTGGTTAGGCGGTATTGCTTTTTCATTGCACAAGCATGATGTGAAATGGGCATGAATTCCTTGTAACGGTTTTGCAAAGGGTCGTTTCAAAAGCCTACCTCTTCTTCTATGCTCGTTCTCAAATAAGTGAACTACCCTCACTTAATTTTCTAGCGAAAATTTGAAGTGGGGGCTTCCAAAGAAGTTTGACTGCTTCAAGCAATCCTTATTCTTTGAGGCGTGTCCACTTCGCCGCTA
>NZ_PIJF01000049.1:0-24675 GCF_002809985.1 Geobacillus sp. WSUCF-018B | reverse complement strand
CGTCAACTACCCACCACTTAAAGCCTAACGGCTTTTGAAGTGGGGGCTTGGCAAGCCCTAGTTGACTACCCTCAGCCATTCAATGGCTACGTTGGAAGGGTCATGACACTTACGGATGCTCCTCCAGTCCGTAACCCTGTCGCAGATGGTTAAAAGCTCTGATGGGTAGGAGCGGTGCTGTCTGCCGAACAAGCCCTTCCAACATTGGGGAGGAGGAACTCACTCCTGAAAGGAGGTACACGTCTTGTTCGTGTACATTATCAATAAGCATGGAAAACCACTCATGCCATGCTCACCAAGGAAAGCAAGACTTTTGCTAAAACAGAAGAAAGCAAAAGTAGTAAGAAGGACACCTTTTACCATCCAGCTTTTATATGGTAGCAGTGGTTACAAACAACCCGTGTCATTGGGTGTTGACATGGGGACACGACATGTAGGAATTTCTGCAACAACAAAGAAAGATGTGCTGTTTGAAGCGGAAGCGCAACTTCGAACAGATATTGTGGAATTACTTGCTATACGGAGACAGTTCCGTAGAAGTCGAAGAAACAGAAAGACTCGCTACCGAGAAGCCAGATTTCTTAACAGAAGAAAACCAGAGGGATGGTTACCACCATCTATTCAACACAAAATCAACTCGCATATAAAGTTGATTGACTTAGTTCACAATATTCTCCCTGTCACATCTGTCACTATTGAGGTAGCAGCATTCGATACACAGAAATTAAAAAACCTAAATATCCGAGGGGTGGAATATCAACAAGGAGAACAAATGGGGTTTTGGAATGTTAGAGAGTATGTTCTATACAGAGACAATCATACTTGTCAATATTGCAAAGGAAAAAAGAAAGACCCTGTTCTCCAAGTGCATCATATTGAAAGTCGAAAGACAGGAGGTGATTCACCAGATAATCTGATCACTCTATGCAAAACATGCCACCATGAAATTCACGAAAAAGGGCTTGAGCATATATTTCAACGCAAACGACCGCCTATGAGGGATGCTAGTCAGATGACCGCCATGCGATGGGCAATGTTTAGTAGGATAAGAGAAAAATACTCGCATGCAAATATCACATACGGGTATATCACCAAATGTATTCGCATTGCTAATGGACTGTCTAAATCTCATATGGTGGATGCTCGTTGTATTAGTGGAAATCCACTAGCCAAGCCAAGTGGCACGGTTTATCTTCTAAAATTCGTTCGAAAAAACAACCGTCAATTGCATAAAGCAACCATCTTAAAAGGCGGAAAACGAAAATCAAACAAAGCTCCACGATTTGTCAAAGGGTTTCAACTGTTTGACAAGGTGGTATACGAAAGGAAAGAATGTTTTATATTTGGCAGAAGAAGCAGTGGTTATTTTGACCTTCGGCTGTTAGATGGCACAAAAGTGCATGCTTCAGCAAGCTGGAAAAGCATGCTAGTACATTGTTAATTGAAAGGAGGAAGGGCGATTCCTCCCCGACTTTCGCTCTCGCTTAGAAGTCGGGGTCTCCTCGCCAAAGAAGATGAAAGGGGGCTGATCCGAAAACGCGAATGCGTTTTGGGTCAGCCCCTTTTTCGCTTATGTTCTCTTTTCGTCAACGCGGCTCCCTATCCTTCCGAATCTCCCGCACGACATGCCCAAGCTCAGGCAAAATAAGCTTCGTCATCGCGAGGCGCACAGCGCCGGTGGAGCCGGGAGTGCAAAAGACGGCGGTGTCCATCGCCACGCCGGCGACGGCGCGCGACAGCATGGCGGCCGGGCCGATGTCTTCGGTGTAGCTTAGGAAGCGGAACAGCTCGCCAAAGCCGACGAGTTCTTTCTCAAGCAGCGCACCGACCGTTTCGATCGTCACGTCGCGCTTGGCGATGCCGGTGCCGCCGTTCGTGAGCACCGCATCAACATCAAGGCGGCGGCAGCCGTCAAGCACTGCCTCGCGAATGGCGTCCGCTTCGTCTTTCACGATCTCATAGCCGACGACCTCATGCCCGGCTTCCGTGAGCAGCTCGATCATCAGCCGGCCGCTTTGGTCGGTTTCCTCCGTTCTCGTGTCGCTGACGGTGATGACTTTGCAGCGGACGGTTTGGGGAGCTTCTTGTTTATGGGCAGCTGTGCTCATTCCCTCATCTCCTTTTGTCATTGTGTTGTTGGCTATAGTATAGCAAAAATTACCCAACTCTTGCCCGGCTGCTTCTCGCTGGCGAAACGAAAGGAAAAGACCCCATCGTGAAATCAATGTCTTCCGCTCCGTCCGGAGTTGTTGAAACAAGAATCAAGCGCACCAAAGCGGCAAAACAAAAAAATGGCTGCCCCGTTTGTTTGGGGCAGCCGTTTTGGCCAAAATGGCTGCAACGATTCTTTTTATTACAATCCGCTTACAAATTCGCCAGCCGCATGACATCACGGGCGATCATGACCTCTTCGTTCGTCGGGATGACGAGCACTTTGACCGGCGAGTGCGGGTAGCTGATGAACGCTTCTTTGCCGCGCACTTTGTTTAGGATGGGATCCCAGTAAACTCCCATAAACTCGAGGCCGCGCAGCACTTTGGCCCGCACGACTTCGCTGTTTTCGCCGATGCCGGCGGTGAAAATGATGGCGTCGACGCCGCACATGCGCGCCGCATACGAGCCGATGTATTTATGAATGCGGTTCGCAAACACTTCCAGCGCAAGTTCCGCGCGCTCATTTCCTTCGGCGGCCGCTTTTTCCAAGTCGCGCAAGTCGCTCGAGATGCCGGAGATGCCGAGCATGCCGCTCTTTTTATTCAGCACTTCAATCACTTCATCAGCGGTCATTCCTGTTTTTTCCATAATGTATGGGATAAGCGCCGGGTCGATGTTGCCAGAGCGCGTCCCCATCGCGACACCCGCTAATGGCGTAAAGCCCATCGACGTGTCGATCGATTTGCCGCCTTCGACCGCCGCGATGCTCGCCCCGTTGCCTAAATGGCACGAGATGAGGCGCAGCTGCTCGATCGGCCGGCCGAGAAGCTCCGCCGCCCGCTGGGTGACGTATTTGTGCGACGTGCCATGGAAGCCGTACTTGCGAATGCCGAATTTCGTGTAATACTCATACGGCAAGCTGTACAAAAACGACTGTTCCGGCATCGTTTGGTGAAACGCCGTATCAAAAACGGCGACGGCCGGCACGTTCGGCAGCACTTCCTGAAACGCGCGGATGCCGACGAGGTTGGCCGGGTTATGAAGCGGAGCGAGCTCGGACACTTCTTCGATTTGTTTTATCACCTCATCGGTGATCAACACCGAATCGCTGAACTTCTCCCCGCCGTGGACGACGCGGTGGCCGATGCCGTCAATTTCGTCAAATGACCGGATGATGCCATAGCGAATCAGTTTGTCAAGCAGCAGTTTCACCGCCACGGCATGGTTCGGGATGGAAGTGACTTCCCGCTGTTTCTCCCCGTTCACGACGATCGTAAAAATCGCGTCGTCAAAGCCGATCCGCTCGACGACTCCTTTCGTTAACACCGTTTCCGCCGGCATGTCAAACAATTGGAATTTCAACGAAGAACTTCCCGCATTAATGGCTAACACTTTTGCCATCGAACATACAGCTCCTTTTTGCCAAAATCCGTTCGCACTTACGGTTAGTGTGCGCGATTGGGCGCTGTTTCACTATGCCTTTTTCATTGTATGCCTCCCTTTTCTTCCTTTCAAGCGGCGCTTTCTTTCGTAATCGGTTGCAAGGAAATGTTTTTATGTTGTGAAAATAAAAACAGCCTCCAAGCAGGTTGGAGACTGTCAGCGCCCTTTTTCGCCGGCGATCCAGGCATCGATTTTCGCCATCATCGCCTGCATGGCCGTCTTGTTGGAAAAGCGCGGCAGTTCGGCGAGCAGCACTTGTTTCGGCGCTTTCGCCATCGGGCCTTTCTTTTGCAAAATGAATATGCTTTTCGCCACCTGCTCGTGTTTAAACATGGACAGCGGCAACTGCAACAAGCCTTGGACGATGGCGGTTTCTTTTAAAAATTCATTCAGCTGTTCCGCCTGAGGGCTGGAAAACAGCGTGTTCGGAATGAGGAAAAACAAATAGCCGCCGTCTTTTGTATAGCGCAAGCTTTGCTCGATCAACAAATGATGCGCATACGACCGCCCTTCTTTCGCTTTTAACGCAAAGCGGCTGGCATTGGCGTCATCCGGGTAGTAGCCGACCGGCAAATCGCAGACAACGACATCGGCCGGTTCGACGAACAAAGGGCGCAGGCTGTCCTGGTTAAACAGCTGCACCGGGTGCTGCTGCAAGTTGGCGTTGACATACGCGAGTTTGACGAGCAGATCGTCAACGTCGGCGCCGTAGCTTTTCGCCTGCCGGCCGCCGAGCCCGTTTAACACGGCTGTAAGCAAATTGGCCGTGCCGACGGCCGGGTCCAGAATCGTTAGCGCCAAATGCGGGCGCGTGAACTGCCGGACGAGGTAGGCCAAAAACACACTGACCGCATCCGGCGTCATTTGGTGGTTCGGCTGGACGTGCTGGCGCATCCCTTTTAAGACGGCAAGCTGAAACGCCTTGCGGATGTGCTCGTTCTGAAACTGTTCGAGCCCCAATTCGCGATATTGCTTTTTCAACCGTTTCGCGTTCAGCTCGCTCACCTCATCTTGCAGCACGTCGCCGTGAAACAAATTTTCCCCTGTTTCCGCGACAGCTTCCAAATACGTGCATTGCAGCTCCTCCTGCAAAATGCGGGCCGTTTCATCCAAGACGGCAAACAGCCGTTCAACGGGTGTCATCATGCGTGCGTCCCCCTTTCTGCCCATGTCCCTTCTATTGTACGTCCGTCCGCCCCGCAAGGCAAACAGCGGCCAAAACGAAACGGCCCCGAACGGATCGGAGCCGTTTTCCTTATTTCGCCGCTTTCGCCGCTTCAATCGCCGCTTCGTAGTTCGGATGGTTCGTCACTTCCGGCACGTATTCGACGTATGTAACCGTGTCGTTGCTATCGATGACAAACACGGCGCGGGCAAGCAGGCGAAGTTCTTTGATCAGGACGCCGTACGCTTGTCCAAATGAGACGTCGCGATGGTCGGACAACACTTCAACGTTTTCGATGCCGGCGGCGCCGCACCACCGTTTTTGCGCAAACGGCAAATCGACGCTGATCGTCAGCACTTTCACGTTGTCAAGCTTCGCCGCTTCCTCGTTAAACCGGCGCGTCTGCGCGTCACAAACACCGGTGTCAAGCGACGGCACGACGCTGATGAGGCGGACATGCCCCTTCGTATCGGCGAGCGTCACTTCCTGCAAATTTTGGTTCAACACGGTGAAGTCCGGCGCTTTGTCGCCGACTTTCACTTCGTTGCCGACGAGCGTGACCGGATTGCCTTTAAACGTCACTTGAGCCATGGCTTCTCCCCCTTAGGAAAAAATATGTACCATCTCCATAGTAAAACGAAAAGGCGGCGTTTGCAATCGTTTTACTCGCCGCATCGCCCCTTTCGCCTGCGGCCCGCCAAAACAAAGCGCTGGACGAAACCCGATCCAGCGCCAAGCCCGGCTAAATATCAAAATCGTTCGCGGTGGAAGACGCGCCGTCTTTTTTGTTTTTCTTCAACATCGCCTGGATTTTTTCGATGGCTTGTGGGGCGACATCGAGAATTTTTTCGTATAAATGCGTGCTTTCATCCAGATGGAGAAGTTTGACACCCGATGAGTTGACGACGAGAAACGCGATCGGGGTGATCGACACGCCGCCGCCGCTGCCGCCGCCAAACGGGTGCCCGTTCCCCTGTTGCTGCCCGTTTTGCCCGTTCGTTTGCGCCCCTTGGCCGTTTGTCTGGCCGTCAAGCATAAATTCGCTGCCGCCGGCCGCAAACCCGAACCCGACCTTCGACACCGTTAAAATGACGCTGCCATCCGGCGTCTCGACCGGATCGCCGATAATCGTGTTGACGTCGATCATTTGTTTTAAATTTTCCATCGCGGTTGTCATAAGCCCTTGGATCGGATGGTTCGTCATCATCATTCCTCCTAATAGCCTTCATTTGCCTGTCGCGCAGCGGAAAGGCTGCGCTTTGGCGGACGCCGCCTGCGCCAATGTTTGATGACGCGCAATCCTGCTACCATAGCATGCCCGATTCGGAAATGAAACATACATAAAAACGACGTTTCCGAGACGGCTCGGTCGTACACGGGAACGATCGCAATCACCGGGGTCGTTTTCATGTTCATGTACCGGCTCGCCGCTCCGATAATAGCGTATTTCAACGACCAGCCAAGCCCGACGAGCAGCCCGGTCGATGCCGCATCACCCGTTCCGATGTTTGTCTTCCATTCCCATTTGGTAATCGTCACATGGCGACAAAATTGTTTCATAATTTCATGAAAATCGATGACGTGCTCCAAAAACTGTTTTACTTTGCGAAAAAAGTCGGCGATTTTTTTCGGCGTCCATTTTCCTTTCTTTTCTTCCTTGCCGCGCGTCTCCCCCATCCCTTTTTTGTGGATGAACGCCACCCCGGGCGCTTCCGATTCGGTTTCCAGCTTGATGAGCGGAATGTGAATCGTGTAGCGGATGAGGCCAAACAGCGTGCGCACCACAATTTTGTATTCATCATCGTCCTGCCGATGGCGAAACACAACCGTCACGGAAAGTTTCATGAAGGCGGCAAGAAGGAACAACATCACAACGGCTATGGCGACTATGATTACGACTTTCAAGGCCCGTCCTCCCTTTCACCATATCATTGTCGCCATATGGAAAAAAAATAAACCTGCCGCATGGCAGGTGAACAACGCCGTTTGCCCCGCAAAAGCCGGCTACTCGCGGATGACGATCGTATCGGCAAACTGGTCGTGCATTCCTTTTTTCTTTTCCGAAAAGGCGACAAACAAAAAGCCGACAAACAGCAATGTTTTGCTGATGAATTTGCCGATGACTTCGCGAAACAACACGGTCAGCCAGGTGAGCGGCCCTCCTTGTTCGTCGACGACTTTTAAACCGAACACCATCTTGCCGAGTGTCTGCCCGAACGCTTTCGTCATCAGCACAAAGTAGGCGTAAAAAACGACCGCCGCCGCCACCGAGGCCGGCGCAAACAACCCGTCCCGCTCAAGCGGCCAATCGAATAGGCGGAAAAGCGGCCAAACGACAAGCCGGTTGAGGCTCGAGACAACAATGACATCAAGGCAATACGCCCAAAAGCGAAGCCAAAACCCGCCGTAGCGGGGAGCGGGGTCCGCCGCATCACGGATGGACGCCGGCAGCGCCATCGATTGTGTGTCCTCCATTTCTTGATCCCCCCTATTCGGCGTACAAGTACATAAGCCGCGGCGAGGATGGGCGCGACAACAGGCGGATGAGCCCGGCCGCCTCGCTGTCCGGCTTTATCTGGTTCGACACCATCTCAAAGAGAGAGCTCCACGGCGCATCGTTCACGTATTTTACCACTTGAGCGCCGGTTAAATGATGCTCTTTTTTGAGCGCAGCGATCGCGTCATCCAAGTAGCCGAACTCGTCGACAAGGTGGAGCGCCTTCGCCTGTCGCCCGTCATAAATGCGGCCGTCCGCCAGCTTGCGCACCGTATCTTCCGGCAGCTTTCTCCCTTTGGCTACCACATCCACAAACGCATCATACGAATCATTGATCAGCCGCTGCAAAATCTCCCGCTCCGCCTCGGTCATTTTGCGCGCCGGATTCATGAGGTCTTTGTACGGCCCGCTTTTGATCGTGACAAGCTCGACGCCGTACTTCTTTGCCAGCCCTTCATAGTTGACGCTTTGCATGATGACGCCGATGGAGCCGGTGATCGTCTCCGGGCTGGCGAAAATTTTATCGCCGGCCGCCGCGATATAGTAACCGCCCGAGGCGGCCATGGTCCCCATCGATACATAAATCGGCTTGTTCGTCTTCTTTTTCAGCTTCATCAGCTGATCGTAAATTTCCGCGCTTTCCGCGACACCGCCGCCCGGCGAATTAATGCGCAAGATGATCGCTTTGACGTCTCGATCTTCCTTCGCCTGTTTGATCATTTGCAAAAACGTTTGGTGATTGTACTGTGATGAAGAAAGAAACGACTCCGCTTCCCCCGCATCTTGAATCACTCCGTTCACTTCCAACACTGCGATTTTTTTCAACGGGTCGCCCGCGGCGATGACTTCTTCGCTAAATGGCGACTCCATGAGCGCCAGCCACCTTTCCGACCAGCCGCCCGCCTTGTCGGACAAAAGAACGCCAACCGCCTGAACAAGCACGGAGATCACAAACAAGGCGGCGGCGATGGCCAACGCCGTCCATCGTTTTCGATTCATCATCTTCCCCCTTTGCATCGGCTGCCCATATTTTTAGAATCCTGGAAAACGTGGTACAATATTCATTGTACATCGATTCATTAAATGATGCCAGCAGGAGGGCAAAACATGGATATGGAACGCAACCGTCTTTATTTTTTTTATAAGCGCGACGACAAGCTCAGCGAACGGGTGAAGCCGCTCATGGAGCTGGCAGAGCGCGGGCCGTTTGTCGTCGTCGACGACTACCGGGAGGCAAACATCATTGTCAGCATCGGGGATGACGGCGCGTTTTTGCAGGCAGTGCGGCAGACGGGATTTCTTCCCGACCGTTTGTACGTCGGCGTGTCCGTCTTGCCGGCGCGCGGGTTTTACTGCGATTTCCATATTGACGACATTGATCATATGGTGGAAGCGGCGAAAAATTGGAAACTCGAAGTGCGGCGCTATCCCATTATCGAAGTGACGATCGACGGCGCGGCTTCGTTTTTCTGCTTAAATGAATGTTCGATCCGCTCGCAAATCATCAAGACGATGGCGATCGACGTTTTCATCGACGACTTGCATTTCGAAACGTTCCGCGGCGACGGCATTATCGTATCGACGCCGACCGGCAGCACCGGCTACAATAAATCGGTGCACGGAGCGGTCATCGATCCGCTCCTGCCGTGCTTTCAGGTGAGCGAGCTCGCCTCGCTCAACAGCAACCGCTACCGGACGCTCGGCTCGCCGTTCATTTTGAGCGGCACGCGGACACTGACGTTGAAAATGTCGGAGGAAACGAGCCATTTTCCGATCATCGGCCTGGACAATGAGGCGCTCAGCATCCAGCACATTGAACGGATCGACATCCGCCTGAGCGACCGGGTCGTGAAAACGGTGCGCTTAAAAGATAATTCGTTTTGGGAGAAAGTGAAACGCGTCTTTTTATAAACCGCGCAAAAAGAGGCTGACCTAAAAGTGTGGCAATGCTCCTATCTGGGGCAACATGAAAAATAGACCACCACGAAAAACCCGGTAAAACCAAGGGTTTCAGAGGTGGTCTCTTTCACATACTTCGGTTACATTTCATCCAAAAGGGGCTTTTGAATCAGCTCCTTCTTTTCCAGCGGGCCGGACAGGCAAACGAAACGCCTCCGCTCCCGGCTTTTTTCGGCTCGGCGCTGCCTTCCCGCCGGGCAGCGCCGGATTGACGGAAAAACGCGCGCTTCATTCGGATCCGCGCTTACAACGACCGGCCGGCGAGGCGCGCTTCCCGCTCGCGCAGCTCGACGCGGCGGATTTTTCCGGACGCCGTTTTCGGCAAATCGTCGACAAACTCGATTTTGCGCGGGTATTTGTACGGCGCTGTCAACTGTTTGACATGTTCTTGCAGCGCTGGAATGAGGGACGGATCGTCTTTGTCAACCCCCTCGCGCAAGACGACGAACGCCTTGACGACATGGCCGCGCACTTCATCCGGGCTGGCGACAACGGCGCACTCTTTGACGGCTGGGTGTTTGACAAGCGCGTCCTCGACTTCAAACGGGCCGATCGTATAGCCGGCGCTGATGATGATGTCATCGCCGCGCCCCTCAAACCAAAAATAGCCGTCCTCGTCTTTTCGCGCCTTGTCTCCGGTGATATAGTAATCGCCGCGGAATTGCATCGCCGTCCGCTCCGGATCTTTGTAGTAATATTTGAACAACGCCGGCGTTTCGACGTGGACGGCGATATCGCCGACAACGCCGACCGGGCACGGCTCGCCGTTTTCATCGATAATCTCGACGCGGTTACCCGGCGTCGGTTTCCCCATCGAGCCCGGTTTGATTTCCATTCCTTTCATGACGCCGACCAGCAGCGTATTTTCCGTCTGCCCGTAGCCGTCGCGCACTTCGATGCCGAAATGTTTGGCAAACGTGTCGATCACTTCACGGTTGAGCGGCTCGCCGGCAGACACCGCGCTGTGCAGAGCCGATAAGTTGTAGCGGCCGATGTCCGTCACTTTCGCCATCAGTCGGTATTCGGTCGGCGTGCAGCAAAGCACGTTGATTTGATATTTTTCAAGCAGCTGCAAATATTTTTCCGGCTCAAAGCGGCCGTAATAGACAAAGCCGGTCACCCCTGAGCCGAGCACCGACAAAAACGGGCTCCAAATCCATTTTTGCCCCCCCGGCCCGGCCGTCGCCCAGACGAGGTCGCCTTCTTCGATGCACAGCCAGTTTTTCGCCGCCGTGCGCAAATGGGCGTACGCCCAACCATGGCAATGCACAACCCCTTTCGGATTGCCGGTCGTGCCGGACGTATACGACAGAAACGCCATATCGTCGCGCGAGGTGTCCGCCGCTTCGAGCGTTTCGCTTTCCTTCGCGATGGCCGCTTCAAGCGGCAGCCAGCCGTCATGCGCCTGCGCGCCGATTGAAAACTTCAACAGCTGGTCGACGCCGTCGATCGGAGCGAATTCGCCCACATACGGTTCATAGGCGACGACCGCTTTCGCTTCGCTATGGGACAGCCGGTATTGCAAATCTTTCGTCCGCAGCATCTCCGAGCTCGGAATGACGACAAGCCCGGCTTTGAGCGCCCCTAAATACACTTCATATGCCTCAATGAGGCGCGGCACCATAACGAGCACTTTATCCCCTTTCTGAAGGCCATGCGACAAGAAAGCGTTTCCAATTTGATTGGCGCGCGCCATCAGGCGGCCGTATGTAATCTCGCGCGTTTCCCCCTGCTCGTTTTCCCATTTTAACGCGATTCGGTCTGGATCGGCCGCCGCGTGCCTTTCCATTTCCGATGTTAAATTGTACCGCTCGGGCGCGATCAAGTCTTCCCGTCTCATCGTTTCTCCCCCTGTTCCTCGTTCGTTTGCCGGCGTCGGCATTTCTATTATACAAAATAGTTATTATATTTTGAATAATTTTTTGACATAAAAGCGGCGGGGGCATCCCCCGCCGCGAAGCCATCATATGAAATTAGAATTGGCGTGCGCCGCCCAATTGTTGTTGCGCCATGGCAACGAGGCGTTTCGTGATCTCGCCGCCGACCGAACCGTTGGCGCGAGAAGTCGTGTCAGCGCCTAAGTTGACGCCAAATTCTTGAGCGATTTCGTATTTCATTTGTTCGAGCGCTTGTTGGGCACCCGGAACAAGCAATTGATTGTTGTTGTTGCGTGCCATCTGTTTTCACCTCCTTGTACGTATAGAATGTGTGAAAACAGACGGCGATATGCAGCAACGCTTTTGGTAAATTTTGAGATTTAGAACAATCCGGCGAACTCGTCAGTCCGTCCGTTTTCTTCGTCAATCACCATCGTTTCCGTCTCGTTGACCGCCTTCTCGAGCAGCGGGGCGAGATCCAGTTCGCGCTCATACTGGAGCACTTTCTCTTTTTTCGGTTTCGTTTTCGGCGCCCGCGGCGTAAAAATGGTGCAGCAGTCTTCGTATGGAAGAATTGAAATATCATGGGTGTCAATGCGCTTCGCCATCTCGATGATTTCCATTTTATCCATCGAGATGAGCGGGCGCAAAACTGGTGTGTTCGTCACTTCATTGATGACGTACATGCTCTCGAGCGTCTGGCTCGCCACTTGGCCGAGGCTTTCGCCGGTGACGATCGCCAGCGCCCGGTGGCGGCGGCGCAAAGCGTCCGTAATGGCCAGCATCGCCCGCCGGGTGGAAATGAGCGAATACTCGTTCGGCACCCCTTGGTAAATGGCTTGCTGCACTTCGGTAAACGGCACGATATGCAGCTTGATCGTTCCGCCGTACACCGTCAGCTTCCGCACCAAGTCAATGACTTTTTGCTTCGCTCGCTCGCTTGTATACGGCGGGCTGAAAAAGTGGACGGCCTCAATTTCCAAGCCGCGCTTCATCGCCAAATACCCGGCAACCGGGCTGTCGATGCCGCCGGAGAGCATGAGCATCGCCTTGCCGCTCGTCCCGACCGGCAGGCCGCCGGCGCCGAAAATGTCGCGGCATGTGACGTACGTGCCGTCTTGGCGCACCTCGACGCGCACGTCAATGTCCGGTTCACGCACGTTGACGGTCAGGCCGTCCGTCTGCCGCAAAATGTGCGCCCCGATTTCATGGTTCAGCTCGTCGCTCCGGTAGGGAAACTGCTTATTGACGCGGCGGGCGCTCACTTTAAATGTTTTTCCGTTGTACGGCAGCTGCCGGACGGCGGCGAGCGCCGTTTCTTTGATCGCTGCTAGGTCGTTTTCGCATTTCATCGCCAGGCTGAACGAATGGATGCCAAACACCGTTTTCAGCTTGTCGATGATCGGCTCGTGCGGCTCACCGTTTAATAAAATGTACATCCGGTCGCGCATATATTCAATCTGAATACGGGGAAACGCCCGCAGCTTACGGGCGATGTTTTGTTTCAGCCGCCGCACGAACACATTGCGGTTTTTCCCTTTCGTCGTCATTTCACCGTAGCGGATTAAAATGCGGTCGTACTTCATTTCCATGTCATCCTGTTACCTCGCTTAACGTTTTGATCGCCTGCCTGATGGCGGCCACCGCTGGCGCGATCTCTTCTTGCGTATTGTCAAACGACAGGCTGATGCGGATGCCGCGCTCGGCCCGGTCTTCGCCCAATCCCATCGCCAGCAGCGTTTTGCTCGGCGCCTTTTTTTTCGACGAGCAGGCCGAGGTCGTCGAGACGTAAACGCCGCTTTTCTCAAGCTCATGAACGAACACTTCCGGCTTCAGGCCGGGCTTTAAGGAAAAGTTGATGATATGCGGAGCGGCACCGTCGCGCGGCGTGTTGATCGCAATGTCCGGAACGGCCGCGAGCGCTTCCAGCCACTTGTCTTTGAGCTCCTTGAGCCGGCCGATGTCCCGCTCATACCGCTCCATGGCAAGGCGGAGCGCTTTGGCCATCGCGACGATGGCGGCGACATTTTCCGTGCCGGATCGGAGCCGCATTTCTTGGCCGCCGCCGGCCAACAGCGGCATCAGACGGACGCCTTCGCGGACGTACAGCGCACCGGCGCCGCGCAGCCCGTGAAATTTATGGGCCGATATCGTGCATAAATCAACGCCCGCTCGCTGCAAATCGAGCGGCACTTTGCTGATGCCTTGCACCCGGTCGACGTGAAACAGCGTTTTCGGATAGCGGGCCAAAAGCGCGCCGATTTCTTCGATCGGCTGCACGGTGCCAACCTCGTTGTTCACATGCATGACCGAAACGAGAATCGTATCGTCGCGCAACGCACGCTCCACTTGTTTGGCCGACACTCTTCCGTCCCGGTCGACCGGCAAATACGTCACCTCAAAGCCGAGCTCTTCAAGCTGGCGGCACGGCTCGGCGACGGACGGATGCTCGATTTCCGTCGTAATGATGTGCCGGCCGCGCTGCCGATACTGCCAGGCGACGCCTTTAATGGCCAAATTGTTTGCCTCGGTCCCGCCCGAGGTGAACACGATTTCGCCCGGCTTGACGCGCAGCATGGCGGCGACTTGTTCACGCGCCTGCGCGAGCAGCCGCTCCGCCTTCATGCCGAGCCCATGAAGGGAAGACGGGTTGGCGAAATAGCTGGATGCGACCGCAACGAACGAATCGATCGCTTCCGGAAACGGCTTCGTCGTCGCGCTGTTGTCAAGATAAATCATCGTTTCCATCCTCCGCTCGTCATCGGCAAATGTACACATAACCATATCATATAAAAGCAGACTGAAAACAGCAACGAAAACACACACGCATTTACAGTATCCGCCAAAAACCCGATAAATATCGGCCAAAAACCCGATAAATATCGGCCGAAACCGATATTTATCGGGTTTTTGCTCACGATTGTTGATCGTTGTCCGCCTGCCACAGCTGCCGCACGCGGTCGAACGCGCCCGGCTCGACTTTCTCCACCGTCGCCACCGCCTGCCGGAGCGCTTCCTCGTAATCGTAATGACGGAACAAAAATTCGGCCTCTTCAAGCCCTTTATGCACCTCCGGATAACGGCGGCGATAGCGGTTGCCGTACTGAATCGTCCGCTCGGCCAAGGCGGCCTGCTCGATCATTTCGACCGTCCGCTCATGCAGCCGCTCGACGGCCGCCTTCGCTTCTTCGAGAGCCCCGTCGACCGCCGGCATGTGAAGCGGCTTTTCTTCAAGGCGGGCGGCGACGGCCTGCAAGCTCGTTTTGGCCTCTGCAAGCTCATGTGAATAAGACTCCGGCAGCCCCGGCAGCCGGCTTTTTTGCACGAGGCGAACCGCTTCGGACAACATTTTCCGCATGTCATCAAGCTTTTCGCGGGCGATCAGTTCATCTTTGCGCAGCGTCTGCAGCATGCGGCGAAACTGTTCATGCTCCTCTTTCATCATGTCGATTTGGGATGTAAGCTGCTCGAGCTCCTCGCGCAGCAGCGAATACGCCGTTTTCGCCTCGGCGGCGCGGTCGTGGATGAGCCAAAACCGCTTTTGCAGCTGGTGCAGCTGCTTTTCAATGCTTCGGTATTTTTCCACGTCCCCCGGCGGCAGATGATAGCTTTGCTGGACGAACAGCGCTTCCGCCCCCGTCTCCTTCGCCGCGGCGGCGAGCTCCTCAAGCATGCCGCCAATGCGCGGCATTTCCGTTTGCACGTACTGATGGGCCAGCACTTCCTGCTCAAGCGAATCATACAGCGCCTCGATTTCTTCTTTCAGCCCGGCGAGCATCTGCTTCGCCTCTTCAATGCGCAGTTCGCCGATCATCGCCAAACAGTGCTGAATTTTTTCCTGCTTTTCCGCAAGCGCGCGCTCGATGTCCAAGTGGTCGAGAATGTACCCGCTTTGCTCCATTTCCCGATAGCCGTCGGCGAGCTCGGCAAGCTGGGCGGGAAGCGATGTTTGGCACTCGCCAAGCAGCGCCGGGATGTCCTCCATCATCGCGGCGAGGCGGTTCAGCTCCTGCTTGAGCGCCAGCACGACGTCGCGCGCTGCCAAATAGTTGCCGGCTTCTGTCAACTCGGCAAACAACTGAAATTGCTTTTCCGCCTCAGCCAACCGGACGTCCAGCAGATCGGCGGCCGCCCCGAACGTATACCGATAGGCGAGCAGCGTTTTTTTTGCTTCCCGGTGCGCGGTGCGCAACTCTTCGATTTCGACCCGGCTTTGTTCCTCGCTGCCGATCAGCTCGTTGACTTCGCAAATGATTTGCTGAATTTCTTCCTCCACGCGCCGGAGTGCGTCCGCCGTTTGCCCGAGCAGCCGGCGCGCCTTTCGATACCGGTATTTGTCCAACAGCGTTTCGGCGTCAAACAGCTGCTCCTCGACGTTCGGCAGCTTGACGGCCACGATGTCATCCCACTGTTGGCGCCAGCGCTCAAACAACTGCTCCGTCTCCCCGGTCATGTTCAGCTGTTTCACCTTGGCAAGCTCATCCGGCACCGGTTCATTCATCAACCGGATTTTCCACTCTTCAAGCCCGTCGATTTCCCGGTACATCCGCTTTCGGCGCAGATGATTATATCCAATCGCTCCTGCCGCAAGGAGCAGAATAACCCACACGATTCCCATCCGCTAATGCCCCCTTGCACTCAAGCTACTTCGAAGTGAATGAAAATGGCGGAGAAGGCAAACATATATATTTTTCAATGTTTTTATGATACCATGTTATCGACATTTTTTGACCAAAATTTTTATTTTTTTTACAAGAATCTTCAATTGGTTTGCTGTGATACAATGATGGAAGGAAAGGGGGAACCCGCTTTGCGCGACGGCCACATTCACACACCGTTTTGCCCGCACGGGAGCCGCGATCCGCTCGAGCAGTATGTCGAACGGGCCATCGCCCTCGGCTATACCGATATTTCCTTCACCGAACATGCGCCGCTGCCGGAACGGTTTCTTGACCCGACGCCGGAGCAGGACAGCGCCATGGCGCGCGGTGCATTGGAGCGGTATTTGGCGGCCATCGCTGATGTCAAAGCGCGCTACCGCCATGACATTACGATCCGCGTCGGGCTTGAGGTCGACTTTATCCCCGGCTTTGAGGATGAGACCGCCAAACTGCTCGATGAAGTCGGCCCGCTCCTTGACGACAGCATTTTATCGGTTCATTTTTTGGCGCACAACGGCCAATATGTATGCCTCGATTACAGCGCCGACATGTTTGCCGGCATCGTCCGCCTATTCGGCTCGGTCGAGCGCGTGCACGCCGCCTATTACGACACGGTGCGCCAGTCCATCCGCGCCGACCTTGGCCGCTATAAGCCGCGGCGCATCGGCCATATGACGCTTGTGCGCAAGTTTTGGCGCCGCTTTCCGTGCCGGGAGCCGATGACGGAGCGCATGTTGGCCATTCTTGACGACATCGAGCAGTTCGGCTATGAAATCGACTACAACGGCGCCGGCGCTACCAAACCGCTCTGCCGTGAGCCGTACCCGCCCAACCACCTGATCGCTGAGGCGCATCGGCGCGGCATTCCGATCGTGTACGGTTCAGACGCCCACCGCGCCGCCGACTTGCATCAAGGACGGGGCGTCATGGACGGCGAGGCGCTTTCCGTTGGCAGCCGTCGGACGTCATCTTAAAATGAGCGAAAACAAATTCAAGGAGGCATGTTCCGATGTTTCACCCGATCGCTTACAGCGGCACACGCGAAGAAAACTACGCGCTCGTCATCGAGCAGCTGAAGGCGCTCATCGCCGGAGAGCCGAACATGATCGCCAACTTGGCGAACGCCGCTGCTTTGCTCAATCAGTTTCTCACCGACATCAACTGGGTCGGCTTTTATCTCGCCGATGGCGACGAGCTTGTGCTCGGCCCGTTCCAAGGCTTGCCGGCGTGCGTCCGCATTCCGTTTGGCAAGGGGGTGTGCGGCACGGCAGCCGCCGAACGGCGGACGGTCGTCGTCCCGGATGTGCACGAATTTCCAGGCCATATCGCCTGCGACGCCGCCTCCCAGTCGGAAATCGTCGTTCCGCTCATCAAAGACGGCCGCGTCATCGGCGTGCTTGATATTGACAGCCCGGTGAAAAACCGCTTTGACGACGTGGACCGCCGCTATTTGGAGCAATTCGCTGGCGTGCTCGCTTCATCATAAAGCAGCCCTGCCGCGCAAAGAAGGAATCCGCTTGGTCGGATTCCTTTTTTATACTTTGTGCGGCTGGGAATGGTCATGGACGAAAATGCAGTTTTTTCCTGTTTCCTTCGCCATATAAAGCGCGGCATCCGCCTGCTTGAACAGCTGTTCTGCGTCTTTAGAGCCATGCGGGCTCCACGATGAAATGCCGCAGGAGACCGTGACCGGCGGCACTGTATGCCTTCTGACCTTTTCGACGATACGTCGGGCGACCAAAACCGCGTCAGCGAGCGCCACGTTCGGCAAATACACGGCCAGTTCTTCCCCGCCCCAGCGCGCCGCCACGTCGTCGTCGCGAATATAGGCGCGCACCAGCTCGGCCACCTGGATGAGCACATCGTCGCCCGTTTGGTGGCCGTAAAGGTCGTTGATTTGCTTAAAATTGTCGATGTCGATCAAAATAAATGCCCCACGCTCATCGCATTTCATCGAGGTTTGAATCGTCTCGTCCAAATAGCGGCGCGTATGCAGCTTTGTCAAATAATCGGTGACGACGAGCTTTTCAAGCTCTTCGCGCAAAATGGCGTTCGTAAACGCGAGAGTCGAGTGCTGAATGAGCGACTCGAGCAGTTTGAACATGTCAAACGTAAATCGGTACGGCTCGCGGGCGAGCACGATGCAGACGCCCTTCGCTTCGTTGTTTTGCTGCATCAGGGCCGCCATGACCGAGCGAAACGGCCCGGATACAGACGGGTGGACATCGCCAGCAAAGATAATGTCGTTTCCGCTCCGCCGCCGCTCTTCGACCCATTCAACATACCGGCCGGCCGCTGCGTCGGCAAAAAATGGCGTGCTTCCCGGCAAAAGCTCGCGGCGCCCGTCGGCGAACAGAAAAAACCCGACTTCCTCTGCGCCAAACGACCGGCGGATTTGCGCCACCATATATTCAATTCCTTCCTGCAGCCGCGGCCGCGCGTTCAGTTCGCGCATCGTGTCGTTAATGAGCTGCAAATCGCTGACAAGCCGGCGCGACTGCTCGTACAGCTTGGCGTTCTCAAGCGCGCTTCCCGCCGTCCCGGCGAGCAGCGAGATAAAATTCATTTCCCGCTTCGGAAACGGCGCCGCGTGCGGAGCAATAATCTGAATCACGCCATACACCGCCTGCACGCCTTTGATCGGGGCATACAAGACGGACCGCCGCGGCGCCGCTGTCTCCTCGCACTGCACTTGTCCGGTCAAAAACGCCCGCAGCGCCGCTGTCTGTCCGCCGCCTTCATCAAGCACGAGCGGCTTGATCGGCAAATGGCCGCGCACATGGTTGTCGTGCGACAGCAGAAGATGGTATGTAAACGACGGATAGACGTTTTGCAGCGTGCGGATGATTTCCTCGAGCACGTCGTCAATTTGCATGGAAGAGTGGATTTTGGCCGCAAAGCGGTGCAGCTGCTCATATCGCTTCTCCTCGCCCGTTCCCCGCGACAGCGCACCCAGCTTGCGAAGCAGCCGGCTTAAATCGGAACGAAGCGTCTGCAGCAGCGGCCCATCGATGCCGCTGTTTCGTCTGTATGAAAGCTCGACCAAAGCCGGCGCTTCATCGGAAAGCGGACAAAAGAGACGGGCGGCCATATATGGTCCGCCAACGCTTGTGACAACAATCTCTTCGGCTTGATCCGCCCCAATCCGCTCCGCCGGCGTTATGCCGGCGGCCGCCTCAAGATAAAAAGAGCCGCGCGATGTGTCAAACAAATACAGTGCGGCCCCTTGCAGCGCCAGCTCTTCTTTCAACAGTGCTAGCAGCCCGCCCGCCGCCGCCGAAAACGGCCCGTCATCCGGAAGCGCCAAAAACCAGCGGAAACATGCTTGTTTAAACGATTCATATCGTCTTGTTTCTTCCCGTTTCATCGCCTTTTCCACCTAAACCGGCATCCTCGTTTCGAGCGAACGGATGACAAAATCTTTTTAAAAATTCCATCTTTTATTATATCACACAAATAGGAGACAAGGGAAATAAAATGTTGACTTTCATCTTAAAAAATCATATAATAGCCTTTGTGTAAAATATAGCAGCCTTTGTGCCCACCTTGATGGTTCATTTTGTTCCTCGGCCTGTCGAGGTGCATCGCGTAACTCTTAGCTGCGAGAGCGAGGATGCATGAAAACAAAATGGCCATGATTGTTGGCGCACATCTGCTTTTATTTTACGGGAATAAAAGCATAAGGAGGAGCAACGAATGGCTCGTTATACGGGACCTACATGGAAAGTTTCCCGACGCCTTGGCATCTCGCTGAGCGGCACGGGGAAAGAATTGCAAAAACGTCCGTACCCGCCAGGCCAACACGGTCCGGGCCAACGGAGAAAATTGTCGGAGTATGGCTTGCAGCTGCAAGAAAAGCAAAAGCTGCGCCATATGTACGGCGTGAACGAACGCCAATTCCGCAAAACGTTTGAAGAAGCGGGCAAAATGCCGGGCAAACACGGCGAAAATTTCATGATTTTGCTAGAATCGCGCCTTGACAACCTCGTCTACCGTTTAGGGCTGGCCCGCACGCGCCGTCAAGCCCGCCAGCTTGTGACGCACGGCCACATTTTGGTCGACGGCAACCGCGTCAACATCCCGTCGTACCGCGTCAAACCGGGGCAAACGATCGCGGTCCGCGAAAAATCGCGCAACTTGCAAGTGATCAAAGAAGCGGTGGAAGCGAACAACTTCGTTCCGGATTACTTGTCGTTTGATCCGGAAAAACTGGAAGGCACGTATACACGCCTGCCGGAACGTTCCGAGCTGCCGGCGGAAATCAACGAAGCGCTCATCGTCGAGTTCTACTCGCGTTAAGGCGCAAAAAAGATCCGAAATGCCAAGGCATTTCGGATCTTTTTCTTTTTAGGCGTAGCGGATCAAATGATATTTTTTCTTGCCGCGGCGGATGACGGTAAACCGCCCTTCGAGGCGGTGCTCGGCGGTCAGGACGGCGCCCGCGTCTTGGATGCGCTCCCCGTTCACATAAATGGCGCCGTTTTGAATATCTTCGCGCGCCTGGCGCTTCGACGGCGAAATGCCGGCAGAAACGAGCAGCTCGACAAGCGGAACGTCGCCGCCTTCATGAATGAATGACGGCACGTCTTTAAACCCTTGCTCGATTTCCGCCGCCGTCAAGCTGGCGATGTCGCCTCTAAAGAGCGCCTCGGAAATGCGGACCGCCTGCCTGAGCGCCTCTTCGCCGTGCACGAGCTTGGTCACTTCCTCAGCAAGCGCCCTTTGCGCCGACCGCTTCTCCGGCGCCTCGCGCAGCTCTTGCTCGAGCGCACCGATTTCCTCTTTCGACAGGAATGTGAAGTATTTCAAGTAGCGGATGACATCACGGTCATCGGTGTTGATCCAAAATTGGTAAAACTCATACGGAGACGTTTTCTCCGGATCAAGCCAAATCGTGCCGCTTTCCGTTTTCCCGAATTTCGTGCCGTCCGCTTTCGTCACGAGCGGAATCGTCAAGCCGAACGCTTTCGCTTCCCCTTTCGTTTTGCGGATGAGCTCAAGCCCGGCTGTGATGTTGCCCCACTGGTCGCTACCGCCGATTTGCAGGCGGCATCCTTCCGTCTCATACAGGCGGAGGAAATCGTACGCCTGCAGCATCATATACGTGAACTCCGTAAACGAAATGCCTGTTTCGATGCGCGACTGCACCGATTCTTTCGCCAGCATGTAGTTGACGCTGAAATGCTTGCCGACGTCGCGCAAAAACGAAATGACATCGAGCGGCCCGATCCAGTCGTAGTTGTTTTTGATTTCGGCCGCATTGTCTTTCGCTTCAAAATCCAAAAAGCGGCTGAGCTGCTCTTTGATGCGGGCGCTCCATGCTTCGACCGTCTCTTTGGCGTTGAGCGTGCGCTCGCTTTTTTTCCCGCTCGGGTCGCCGATCAATCCGGTCGCCCCGCCGACTAAGGCGATCGGCCGATGCCCAGCCTGCTGAAAGCGGCGCAACGTCAAAATGGCGGCCAAATTGCCGATGTGCAGGCTGTCAGCGGTCGGGTCAAACCCGCAATAGAGCGTCACTCTCTCCTCATTCAACAGTTTCCGGAGCCCGTCTTCGTCCGTCGTTTGGTTGACGAGCCCGCGCCATTGCAGTTCTGCAAGCAAGTCCATGTTCCTCACCTCGCTATGAAATGTCAGGCCAAAAGAAAACACCCGCCCGGTTTGAAGGGGCGAGTGTTCATCGCGGTACCACCCTACTTGGAAAGCGCTCTGCTTTCCCGCTCATTTCGGTAACGGCGTCAGCCGGCGGATGGCTACTAGGCGAAACAGAGCCGTTCCCCACCGCTGCTCGGGGAGGTAATTCACGCTTGCCTGTGGGCTGGCTCGCACCGTCCGCCAGCTCTCTGCGCCAGGGAGGCAACCGCTACTTGTTCCCGTCATCGCGTTGTCGTATCCAAAATTATATACTTTATATACTTTCTTTTACCATATTCCTTGTTCACTGTCAACCCCGCATTTTTTCGCCAAAAACGGTGAAAAAACAACAAAATTCCACAACGGCGCCCGACGGTATGGTATACTGATGGCGAAGATTTGCCACTATAGGGGGGCCGGCATGGAACGAAAACCATTCCGTATTTCTGTCGAGAAAGCATGGCGTTATTTTTGCCTTACATACGACATCGTCTGGAACGCCACCTTAATGCTGCTCATCGCCGCGCTCTGCCTTGTCTGCTTTGCCGCCGGCGCCGGCGCCGGCTATTTCGCCTTTCTGGTTAAAGACTTGGCTGTCCCTTCGCCGGACAAAATGAAAAGCGAGATTTACAGTTACGAAGAAACGAGCCATATGTATTTTGCCAACGGCGTCTATTTAGGCCGGTTCCGCTCCGACCTTGACCGCGAGGCGGTGCCTCTTTCCGAGGTGTCGCCATACGTCGTGCAGGCGATCATCGCGACCGAAGACGAACATTTTTATGAACACGACGGCGTCGTTCCGAAGGCCGTCATCCGCGCCGTGTTTCAAGAGCTGACCAACTCGCCGGTCAAAAGCGGCGGGAGCACGCTTACGCAGCAGCTCGTCAAAAACCAGATGTTGACGAACGAGGTGTCGTTTGAGCGGAAGGCGAAAGAAATGCTGCTTTCACTTCGTCTGGAGAAATTTTTTTCCAAAGAAGACATTTTAGAGGCGTATTTAAACGTCGTTCCGTTCGGCCGCAATTCTTCAGGGCGCAACATCGCCGGCATCCAAGCCGCGGCCCAAGGCGTCTTTGGCGTCAACGCCAAAGAGTTGAATCTCGCTCAAGCGGCGTTTTTGGCCGGACTGCCGCAAAACCCGTTCGTCTACACCCCGTTTGCCGCTGACGGCAGCGTCAAATCGGATCTCTCGGCGGGATTGAAACGGATGAAAACGGTGCTGTACCGGATGAAACGGGCCGGCTACATCTCGGAAAAACAGTATAAGGAAGCGCTTTCCTATGATGTGGCGAAGCATTTGGCCGCCCCGAAGCCGTCGCCGTTTGAACGCTATCCGTTTTTGACGATGGAAATTGAGCGGCGGGCGAAAGAGGTGATTGCGGAAACGTTCGCCAAGCGCGACGGCCATTCGGCGAAAGAGTGGGGGCGCGATCCCGCCCTCCGCCGCCGCTATCTCGGCGAGGCGGAAAAAGCGCTGCGGCAAGGGGGATTGCGCATTTATACAACGATCGACAAAGACATTTACGAACGGATGCAGAAGGTGGCCGCCCGCTACCCGTATTACGGAAACGACAACGTCTATTACACCAAGGACGGCAAAACCGGAAAAACAGTCGCCCATCGTCAGCCGGTGGAAGTCGGGGCAATGCTGATTGAAAACAAAACAGGCAAAATTATCAGCTTTGTCGGCGGCCGCGATTACGGGCGCGAGCAGCTCAACCATGCCACCCAGGCGCACCGCTCGAACGGCTCCACAATGAAGCCGCTCTTAGTGTACGCGCCGGCGATGGAGATGGGCGTCATCCAGCCGGCGACGATCATTCCCGATCTTCCGCTCTCGATCGGTTCGTATAAGCCAAAAAATGCGGATGGAAAAACGCACGGCCTTGTCACAGCGCGGCGCGCGCTTCAACATTCGTACAACATCCCGGCTGTTCGGGTCTATACGAAAATCCAAAACCGCCATCCGGTCGACTATTTGCACAAAATGGGGATCACAAGCGTCTCAAAGCAAGAAGAGGCCAACCCGACCTTGGCGATCGGCGGAACGCACATCGGCGTCACCGTCGAAGAAAACGTCAACGCCTATGCGACGTTTGCCAACTACGGGTCGTTCGTCGATGCGTATATGATCGAGAAAATTACCGACAAGGACGGAAACATCATCTACCAGCATCAAACGAAGCCCGTTCCCGTCTTTTCCCCGCAGACGTCGTACTTGATGATTGACATGATGCGTGATGTGCTTAATGGCGGGACCGCCTCTTCAGTGCGGCGCTACTTGACCTTCTCCGCCGACTGGGCCGGAAAAACCGGAACATCCCAAGACAAGCGCGATTCGTGGTTTATCGCCGTCAATCCAAGCGTCACGTTCGGTGTTTGGGTCGGCTACGACCATCCAGCGCCGCTGGAGTCGCGCTACAAAGGGCTTTCCTACAGCCAGCGCACCCAGCTGTTATGGGCGCAATTCATGAACGCCGCCTATGGCGCCAAGCCAAAACTCATCGCCCCGCCAAAGCGGTTTTCCATGCCGGGCGGCATCGTTCGCCGCGCGTATTGTGCCACGAGTGGATTCAGCCCGTCATCGGCATGTAAAAAAGCTGGACTCGTTCGCTATGATTTATACAATACAAAGTTTACGCCGCGGCAAGGAAGCGATGACTATTTGATCGAGGGTCGGGTTGTCGTCATTGGCGAGCATCGGTATGCAGCGCTCGAGACGACGCCGGAAGAGTTTGTCACCCGCGAGGTCGTTGTCAATCCAAAATTGCTCGATCAGTGGGGAATCAATAGAAAGACATCGGTCGGCGATGCGTTCGTTGTTTCCACCTTAAAAGACAATGGACGCGTGCCCGCCCCACCGGCCGCCCGCCTGAATGACAATCAGCTCGTCTGGGCTCGCCACGGAGAGCGCGATGTCATCGGCTACCGCGTCTATCAGGTAAGCGAAACCGGAAAGCGGCAAATCGTCGCCATCATCAAAGCGGGGGAAACGACTTCCTTTTCCGATCTCAAACCGGGAGCAACATATTACGTCACCGCTGTCGATATTGCTGGCCGGGAATCAGCACCATCAAGCAAAGTCGCACTGCCGGCCGCCCAGTCCTCCCCGCCGGCCAATTCGCCCGCTAGTGCGGACAACGCGGAAAATAGCGAAGCTCCCCCATCTTCTTCTAGATAAATATTATGAGGGGCTGACCCAAAAGTCCGCCAAAAAGCGGACTTTTGGAGTCAGCCCTCTCTGGTTTTTGTATATTTTACCAAACGGAACAAAATTCCGACTCTGTT
>NZ_PIJF01000048.1:0-23549 GCF_002809985.1 Geobacillus sp. WSUCF-018B | reverse complement strand
ATCCTATTTTCAGCAAAATATAGTTAAGGCGATTCATCTCCCACTTACTCCGCTTCGCTTCGTTGAAGTGGGAGTCTTCTCGCCTAATTAAGATAAAAATGGCTGATCAAGGCAGTGCGTTTTCAATAAGAAAAAAGAAGACGATGCAAAGGAAGAAGAGGCTTTGCATCGTCTTTCACTGCATTACTGGCCTTGCAGAAAATATTTTTCAATATCATCCAACATCAAGTGGGCCGCAAGTACTCCGCCAGCCGTGTTCCAAATCGTGTCGCTCACTTTGTACACTTTGCCTTGTTTCGCGACGTTTAAGTTTTGAAAGAGCGGGTCGTTGATCCATTCTTTTTCGATTTCGCTCGCTTTGCCGTCGCCGGTTTCATATGTAAAGTAGAACAAGATATCGCCATCCATGGCTGGGATGCGTTCTTTCGTCACGCCGGTTTCCGCAAAGTCGTTTACGTTTTGCGATTCCGGGCGGGCGAAGCCGAGTTGGTCTAAAATGACGCCGGAGAACGAGTCTTTATGGTAAATGCGCACGTCGCCGGCCATAAAGCGGACGATCGATACTTTCATCTTCAGTTTATCGCCAAGTTTCGCTTTTAAGTCTTCGATGCGCTTGTCGTATTCAGCGATGACTTGCTTTCCTTTCTCTTCTTTGTTCACGGCTTTCGCATAGAGCATGAAGTTGTCTTTTCAGTTGCCGCGCAGCGTTTCCGCAAACACAGTCGGAGCGATTTGTTTCAGTTGCTCGTAAATTTTTTCATGGCGCATTTTGTTTCCGATGATTAAGTCTGGTTTTAACGCGGCGATCGCTTCCACGTTTGGCTCCGATTCGAGACCGAGCTCTTTGACGCCATCCATTTGGTCTTTAATGTGGTCGTACCACGGATCGCCCGTCCACGATTTGACCGCGCCGACCGGCTTCACGCCTAGCGCGAGCAGCGCTTCCGTTCCTTCGTTCGTTAAAATGACGACCCGTTTTGGCGTCCCTTTGATTTCTGTTGTTTCCATGGCGTGTTCGACCGTATAGCTTCCTTCAGATTTCGGTTCCTTGTTTTCTGCCGGCTCGGCCGTTTCTTCCTGTTTTCCGCCGCAGCCGGCAAGAAGAAGGAGAGAAAGGATGAAGGCGGACAGAAGAGTGAGATGTTTCCGTTTCACAGTGAAATCCCCCTTTATTGTTGATAATGAGTTTCATTTACGCTAATATCATAAATAACAGCGATAATCATTGTCAATAAAAAATGAAAAAATCATGAGAATATCATAAAAAAGATGGCGAAAAATATTGACGATGAGAGTCATTATCAAATAGACTTAACGTATAGATATAGAATGAATGAAGCAAGGGAGATCGCGGGGGAATGTTCGCAACAAACCGTCAAAAAATGATTGGCCTCATCGGTTTGCTGATAGTGCTGCTTGCCGCCATGTGGATGAGCATCGTTTGTGGATATACCGACACGAGTTGGCGGCAGGCGGTGGCGGCTCTTATCGACAATAACGGATCGAACGCCCATTTAGTCGTGGCGACGGTTCGGCTGCCGCGAGCGTTGATTGCGGCAGCCGTTGGCGCAAGCCTAGCGATGGCCGGGGCGCTCATGCAAGCGCTGACGCGAAACCCGCTCGCTTCGCCAGGCATTTTTGGCATTAACGCCGGGGCCGGTTTTTTCATTGTTGTGATGGTCACCTTTTTTTCCATTTCTTCATTGCAAATGTTGTCATGGATCGCGTTTATTGGGGCGGCGGCCGCGGCGGCGATCGTGTTTGTGATCAGCGCCGCAGGGAAAGACGGGCTGACACCGCTGAAGATGACGCTCGCCGGCACGGCGGTCGCGGCTTTATTTGCCTCGCTGACGCAAGGGATGCTGGCGATGAACGAAAAGGCGCTCGAAGAAGTGCTCTTTTGGTTGGCTGGGTCAGTCGCTGGACGAAAGCTGGAGCTGTTGGCCGCCGTTTTTCCGTATTTGGCCGCCGCCTGGCTCGGAGCCATGCTGTTGGCGCGCCATGTCAACATTTTGATGATGGGAGACGATGTAGCGAAAGGACTCGGGCAGCGGACGAATGTGATCAAGGCTGCTGCCGCCCTGTTAGTCGTGCTGCTTGCTGGCGGTTCGGTCGCTGTGGCCGGCCCGATCGGCTTTGTCGGCATCATGGTGCCGCATATGGCGCGGGCGTTGGCCGGCGTTGACCACCGCTGGCTGCTTCCATACTGCGCCTTGCTCGGCGGAATTTTGCTTTTGGCTGCTGATATTGGGGCGCGTTACGTGCTCATGCCGCGCGAAGTGCCGGTCGGCATCGTCACGGCGTTGATCGGCGTTCCGTTTTTCGTCTACATTGCCCGCAGGGGGATCACCGCAAAATGAAAAAATACGTCACGGTTCGGATGGGAAACTATGTATCGTTTTTGTATGACAAAAAAGCTGCCGTCGTGATCACCGCGCTCGGGGCGGCGGCGATTCTGCTTTTTCTCGTCAGCATCGGCAGCGGGGAGATGCGCATTTCGCCGTTTGAAGCGGCCGCTGCGCTGCTCGGATACGGGGAGGAAATGCATCAGACGGTCATTTTGACGTTCCGCCTGCCGCGCGTGTTGGTTGCCTGGCTGGCCGGAATGGCGCTTGCGGCCGCGGGCGCGATTTTGCAAGGGATGGTGCGCAATCCGCTTGCTTCGCCGGATGTGCTCGGCATCACCGGCGGGGCGGCGGCCGCGGTCGTCGCTTTTTTGGCGCTGTTTAGCGATGAAAACAACTCCCTCACCGTCAGCATCCACTGGCTGCCGCTTGCCGCCTTTCTCGGCGCTGCGGCCGCTGCTTGGTTCGTGTATATGCTCGCGTGGAAAAACGGTCTCGCCCCGCTTCGGCTTGTGCTGATCGGCATTGGCATTTCCGCGCTCATGCAGGCAGTGACGACGCTGCTCATGATCGTCGGGCCGATTTACCGGGCGAGCCAGGCGAACGTTTGGATCACCGGCAGCGTATATGGCGCATCTTGGCAGCACGTTTCGCTCATGGCGCCATTGGTCATTGGGCTGCTCCTTATGGCCATGCTCGCAGCCCGACACGTCAATGTGCAGGAGTTAGGAGGCGAGCTGGCGGTTGGGCTTGGCAGTGCAGTCGAACGGCAGCGGCTCGGGCTTGTGCTGCTGAGCACCGCGCTCACCGGGGGGGCGGTGGCGTTTGCCGGCGGCATCGGGTTTGTCGGGCTGATGGCGCCGCATATGGCACGCCGGCTTGTTGGTTCGGCGTTTGGTGCGCTGCTTCCGACGGCGGCGCTGTTAGGCGGCGTGCTCGTCATGGGGGCGGATCTCGCCGGGCGGATGCTTTTAGCGCCGACGGAAATCCCGGCCGGCGTATTTACGGCCGCACTTGGTGCGCCATATTTTATTTATTTGTTGTACCGAACCCGGAAACCATAAATGAAGGAGGGGGCAAACATGCACGCTCTGCAGGCGAAAGAATTGACATTGTCGTACGGGGATGCGCTCATTATCGATCGGTTGAACTTGACGATTCCAAAAGGGAAAATCACGGTGTTCATCGGCGCGAACGGCTGCGGCAAGTCGACGTTGCTGCGCGCCTTGGCTCGTCTGTTGAAGCCGGCAGGCGGCGCTGTCTTGCTTGATGGAAAAGAGATTGCCAAGCAGCCGACCAAGGAAATCGCCCGCCGTTTGGCCATTTTGCCGCAGTCGCCTGTGGCTCCGGAAGGATTGACGGTCCTTCAGCTCGTCAAGCAAGGGCGTTACCCATATCAAACGTGGCTCAAGCAATGGAGCGACGAAGATGAGCGCGCCGTTGCGCGCGCTTTGTCAGCAACAGGACTGACAGAGCTTGCCGAGCGGCCGGTTGATTCGCTGTCCGGCGGCCAGCGCCAGCGCGCATGGATTGCCATGACATTAGCGCAAGAAACAGACATCATCTTGCTTGACGAGCCGACGACGTATTTGGATCTCGCGCATCAAATTGACATTTTAGATTTATTGTTTGAGCTGAATGAAAAAGAACAGCGGACGATCGTCATGGTGCTTCACGATTTGAATTTAGCGTGCCGTTACGCCCATCATCTCGTCGCCATTCGCGATAAAACGGTGTATGCCGAAGGGAAGCCGGAGGATGTCATTTCCCGCCAGCTCGTGAAAGATGTGTTCCAAATGGATTGCCAAATCACGTACGATCCGATCTTTGGCACCCCGCTTTGCATTCCCTATGGGAAAGGACGGCGAATTTTACAGAAAGAAGGCGTATCGTGATGAGACTGCGTGAAGACGAAATGAAAACGTTGGAAACGTACCGTTTTTCGAGCGAAGCTGCTGATGTCTCGTCATCGATGTTGTTGGCCCGGCTGCTGAATGATGACGGGCAGCTCGCGAAGTATGTGGCGCACGTCCGCGCCGAGATGGGGGCGGCAAACGACGCGGTTGCCGCTTCGATGCTCGTCAAGCGCCTAAGCTTTTTGGCGCCGATGGCCTTATACGCCATGTCGGTGTGGAACAAGCGGCTTGTGCTCGATCCTGAGCGAATTTGGCTTGATACGGACGGCGAAGGGGAAATGTGGATGCCGCGCTTTCGCCTTGCGCCGCCGGAAGCGGAGATGTGCGGCATTGAGCGCAGCGGTTGGCGCGAGCAGGCCGTTCGCGACGTGTTCGCCGGCTTGTTCGCTCCGCTCATCGTCCGGTTGCGGCGCCTGACGCGTGTATCGCCGCTCATCTTATGGGAAAATGTCGCGATTTATGTGTACTGGGTATATGAACGTTGGCTTGAGGATGAGTCGCTTGCCCCGGTCGCCGACCGGCTGCGCGATGATTTTTATTTCCTTGTTTATGACGCAGACGGCCGCCTGTTTGGCCAAAAAGACAATCCGCTCCGTCGCTTTTGGAAAGGCGCGAGCGGCATGCAGCGGACAACGTGCTGCCTATACGTGCAAACCAACGGGGGGACATGCTGCCAAACGTGCCCACTCAAAGCCCGCCAGCGGCAAACCGGATGACCGGGAGGCCGCCGGTGGGCAGTTTCATGTTTTTGACAAAATGTTTGCGAAATTTGTTGATTTTTGCCGGTATTTTCGTGAAAATGGAAGTGTGGACATCGCTTATTTTGGTGAAACGGCGAGGTAGCAATTGCATGGACAAATATACGGCCTTTTTCCATCACTTCACAGAAGCAGTGGTCATCTTGAATTTGCAAGGCGTGATCATTTACAACAATCCGACTTTTGCCGGCTTGGCGCTGAGTGAAGAAGAACAGAGGACGCTGTCCGTCGAAGGACGGGCGTTGGTTGAACGGGTGAAACAGCGCCCGGCTGCCTTTCGCTGGGAGTTGCTTGGCGGCTTATTGGTTGCGGGGGTGTCGCCGATCATTGACGAAAACGGACAGGCGGCAGCCGTCTTATGCGTCCTGCGCCGTCAAGCGGAAGAGAGCGGGCTGCAGGAGCGGCTGGCCGAAGCGGAAAGGCGCTTGCAGCTGATCGTCGAACATTCGAGCGATTATGTATTGATTTTTTCCCGCCATGGTGAGTTGGCGTACATTCCGCCGTCGTGGAAACACAAAACGGATGAGCGCCATCCGATAACGTACAAAGATGTGCTGGCGTTTGTCCATCCGGATGATGCGCCGGCGGTGGCGCAAAAACTGGCTGAGCTGTACGATACATATGAAACGCAAGCTGCAGAGTTTCGCAAACAAGGGGAGCAGGGCGAATGGATTTGGGTCGAAGCGCAAGGGAAGGCGATTCTCGACGAGGCAGGGGCATTGGATTGCGTCATTGTAACCGTGAAAAACATCAGCGAGCGGAAACGGTATGAAGAGAAGCTCTGTCAGCTTGCCTACTTCGATTCGCTTACCGGCATCGCCAACCGCAGCTATTTCGAGCGGCATATTCATGAGCTGATCGCGAGTCAGACGCCGTTTGCTCTTTGTTATTTGGATTTTGACAAATTCAAATGGATCAACGATCATTTTTCCCATCAAGCCGGCGATTACTTTTTGCGCGCGGCGGTCAAGCGCGTCGAGCGGGCGTTGCGTCCCGGCGACTTTTTTGCCCGCATCGGCGGTGATGAGTTTGTTCTCTTGCTGCCGAACATAACGAAAACAGAGATGACCGCCTTGGCGGAACAGCTTGTCAGTTCGTTTCACGAGCCGTTTTATTACGAAAAACAGCTGATTCAATCAACATTGTCGATCGGCATCGCTTTTTTCCCGAAAGACAGCGATCGGATCGAGCAAGTGATGAAATACGCCGATCAAGCGTTGTACGAAGTGAAAGAGCGGGGGCGGAACGGCTATGCCTTTTACCGGCCGACCGAGCATCGGCAGGCGGTGATTGAGCAAGATTTGCCGTTTGCTATTATGCGCGGGCAGTTGTATTTATGCTATCAGCCGAAAGTGCAACTTGCTAAAGGAAAGGCGATGGGGGTTGAGGCGCTTTTGCGCTGGCGTCATCCGTCGCTCGGTGAAATTCCGCCGCTCGATTTCATTCCGTTGGCGGAGGAAAGCGGGTTTATTTTTGAAATTACATTATGGGTGTTGGAACAGGCGTCCCGTCAAGTGAAAGAGTGGGAAAGAAAATCTCCGGGCCTCAAGCTCGCAGTCAACTTGTCGCCGTTTTTGCTCAATCGTCCGGAGCTCATCGAGCATGTGAAGCGCATTTTGCGGGAGACGGGGCTTTCGCCCGATCGTCTCATTTTGGAAGTGACCGAAAGCGGACTGATGGAAAACATCGAAACAGGGCAGCACATTTTAACCGAATTGCAACGTCTCGGTGTGCAGGCGGCGATCGATGACTTTGGAACCGGTTTTTCATCGTTGGCTTACATCCGCAATTTGCCGGTGTCGCTGTTGAAAATCGACCGCAGTTTTATTCAAGGCATTGCGGAAAATTCGAAAGATGCAACGATCGTTGATACGATCATTCATTTAGCAAAAAGCCTGGATATTGAAGTATTGGCCGAAGGAGTGGAGACCGAATCGCAAGTGGCGCTTCTGTCGCAAATGGATTGCGACTACGCGCAAGGATTTTATTTCAGCCGTTCGCTTGAAGCGGAAAAGCTGCAACAATGGCTAGAAGAACACAACCGCAACGCTTGCGGCGAACCGCCGGCGTAGCCGATCATTTCCGTTCATTCTTTTCCTCGTTTTGCCGCACACTAACATTGAGCATGGGCAAAGAGGAGGAAAAGAAGATGGAATTTGTGCCAAGAAGCGTCGTGATCGACGAGTTTATCGACACGCTTGAGCCGATGATGGAAGCGTATGGCCTCGACCAAGTGGGCATTTTTGAAGAGCATGGTGAAGGCAATCGCTATTATATCGGTTATACGATCAACAAAGACGACGAGATGATCACCATTCACATGCCGTTTGTCAAAAACGAACGCGGTGAACTGGCGCTTGAGAAGCAGGAATGGACCGTTCGAAAAGACGGTCGGGAGAAAAAAGGCTTTCATTCGCTGCAAGAGGCGATGAAAGAAATCATCCATTAACAAGCAGGCGGCCCAGCTCGGCCGCTTTTTTGGCTGACGGAAGGGGAGAGGAGCATGATTGCGGAACTCCGCATAGCAGATGAAAAAATGGCCGCTATGGTGCTGCGCCTGCAGCGGCGCGCGTATGCGATCGAGGCGCAGCTCATCGGCAGCACAGCGCTTCCGCCGCTTCACGATGCGATCGCTTCTCTGCAACGATGCAGCGAGCGCTTTTTTGGCTAGCTTGCCTGAGCGGGCGGTTGAATGATCGATAGATGAATAGAGAGGAGAAGCAAAGGAACACATGGGGACAACCTTGTATTTGACCAGACATGGGGAAACGAAGTGGAACGTCGAAAAGCGGATGCAAGGCTGGCAAGACTCGCCGCTCACGGAAAAAGGGCGGCAAGACGCCATGCGGCTTGGAAAGCGGCTTGAATCGGTGGAATTGGCCGCGATTTACACAAGCACAAGCGGCCGGGCGCTGGAAACGGCCGAGCTCGTCCGCGGCGGGCGGCTCATTCCGATCTATCAAGACGAGCGACTGCGCGAGATTCGTCTTGGCGATTGGGAAGGCAAGACGCATGACGAGATCCGGGAAATGGATCCGATCGCGTTCGACCATTTTTGGAACGCCCCCCATCTGTACGCTCCAAGGCGAGGCGAGCGGTTTTGCGACGTGCAACAGCGGGCGCTTGAAGCGGTGCGGCGCATCATCGAGCGGCACGAGGGAGAAACGGTGTTAATCGTCACCCACGGCGTCGTGCTGAAAACGCTTATGGCGGCGTTCAAGGGCGCGCCGCTTGACCAGCTGTGGGCGCCGCCGTATATGTACGGCACGAGCGTGACGATTGTGGAGGTGAATGCGGACGTGTTTCGCCTGGTTGTGGAAGGCGATGTTTCCCATCTAGAAGAAGTCAAGGAAGTATAGATAGGGAAGAAGGATGGAGAATTGGAGGCGGCGCTGTTTCTTCGGTTCATCGCCATAATATGCGCTTGGCCAATCGGATCGGTTTCTTGCGCCATCATGCAACCTCATTCATGATTCAAGAAATGGATGAAAGACATGAGTGGGCGCCTTCCAGTACAACGTTTGGTGAAGAACTGCTTTTTCTTATCAAGTCTAGTTGTCCAAAAAAACAGCCCCGTTTCCCTCGATCGGGAAGCGGGGCTGCGCCGTTTATACGAGCCCGAGCCATCTCGCCAGCTGTGCGGTCGTAAAGGTGACCGCAATGGCAATCGCTGTCGGCAAGGCAAAGGCGACGAACGTCCATTTTGCGCTTTTCGTTTCTTTGTAAATGTTGACGAGCGTCGTGCCGCATGGGTAGTGAAGCAGGGAAAACAGCATCATATTAAGGGCGGTGAGCCACGTCCAGCCGTGGTCGAGCAAAAGTTGTTTAAGAGAATGCAGACCATCGGATTCGATGAGCGCCCCCGCGGATAAATAGCCCATCAGCAAAATCGGCACGACAATTTCATTGGCTGGCAAGCCTAAAATGAACGCCATCAAAATGTAGCCATCCAATCCCAATGATTGGGCAAATGGGTCAAGCCAGTGGGCGAAAGCGGCCAGCGCGGTTGTGTCGCCGATATGAAGATTGGCGAGAATCCATGTGATTACGCCGGCTGGCGCCGCAACGGTGACTGCCCGTTTCAGCACATAAAGTGATTTGTCGAGGGTGGCCCGGATGATCGTCTCCATGATTTTTGGGCGTCGGTACGGCGGCAGCTCCAGCGTGTAATGGGTCGGAATGCCGCGCAAGGCCGTCTTGGATAAGACCCATGAAACGGTCAACGTGACGACGATGCCAAACAACACCATGGCGACGACCACACCTGCTGTCACGAACGTGTTCCATCCGCCTGTATAGCCGGCTGCCATAAATAAGGAGGAAAGCAGGATCAGCGTTGGCCAACGTCCATTGCAGGGGACGAAGTTGTTGGTCAAAATGGCCAGCATTCGTTCGCGCGGTGATTCGATAATGCGCGTCGACATGATGGCCGCCGCGTTGCAGCCGAAGCCCATGGCCATCGTCAGTGATTGTTTGCCATGCGCCCCCGCTTTTTGAAACAAGCGATCCATGTTAAAGGCGACACGCGGCAAGTAGCCATAATTTTCGAGCAACGCGAATACGGGAAAGAAAATGGCCATCGGCGGCAGCATCACGCTGACGACCCAAGCCGTGCCGCGGTATAGGCCAAGTACAATGAGGCCGTGCAACCAGTCGGGGGCGTGAATCGCTTGAAAGGCCATGGTGAGATACGTTTCGATCGTTCCGAACAAGCGGGCGAGCGAATCGGAAAAGACGTTGGCGCCGGCGATCGTCATGTAAAGGACAGCGGCGAGAAGCGCCAGCATAATGGGAAATCCCCACCGCCTTGACGTGACGATCCGGTCAATTTGTTCTGTTCGATCGCGTTTTGCGGCCGCTGTATGCGTGACACATTCTTGAGAAAGCGCAGCGGACGTTTGGAAAATGGCAGACACGATCTGTTCACGCGTGTCAGCCGGTGCTAATGACTTGGCTTCGTTCATGAGCTGGTCAAACTGATTTGACAGATCCGCGGCAGGCATACGCGTTCCCCTCCTTGATCAATCGTTGCGGCGGCTGTTTCAGCGCTTGAAGCAGCGATGTATCGCCGTCAAGGAGACGAAGAGCGATCCAGCGAGCAGGATACGTGTCTCCCATTACGTCTTTCACGAGTGGAAGAAGTGTGGCAATGCCTCGTTCGATTTCCGGGCTGTACCGGATGGAAAGCGGGTTCGTGTTGATGCGGCCATGCGCCATGGCATCCACTGTATCAAGCAGTGCATCGATTCCTTCCCGGTTGCGGGCCGAGATCGGCACGACCGGCACGCCGAGCTTGGCGGCTAATTTTTTTGTATTGATATGAATGCCTTTCTTTTTCGCTTCATCCATCAAATTGATGGCGACAATAACCCGATCGGTCATTTCCAATACTTGAAGCGCTAGATTCAAGTTGCGTTCTAATGCCGTCGCATCCACGACAACGACCGTGACGTTAGGACGTTGAAACAGAAGAAAATCGCGCGCCACCTCTTCATCGGCTGAATTGGAATAGAGCGAATACGTTCCCGGCAAGTCGACGATCCGGTACAATGCGCCGCGGTGGCGGCATTCTCCTTCCGCATGAGTGACCGTTTTCCCGGGCCAGTTGCCGGTATGTTGGCGCAGGCCCGTTAAGACATTGAACAACGTGCTTTTGCCGGTGTTCGGATTTCCCATTAAGGCAACGGTATATGTTTTATCCATCATGATCAATCGTCTCCCCGTAAATATAGTCGCTTTCTTCTTTCCTTAATGCGATCGTCGTTCCACAAACGCGATAGGCGGTCGGGTCGCCAAGCGGGCTTCTTTGTCCAACCTTCACTTCCCCGCCGGGTACAAATCCCAAATCAAGCAATCGTCGTTTTAACACAGGATCAGGAACATCAACCTTTTCGATGCGAAAGCGATCACCCGGTTTCGTATCGGAGAGGCGGAAGTGTTTTGCTTTTGCCATAAAAGTTTCCCTCCGGTTAATATTTTTCACTAAAGACATTTTTTTTACTTAGGCCAACTTTTGAATTTATCATATTCCAGTTGCCTCGCTGTTGTCAACCCATTTGCTTCTTCTTTTTCTGACAGAGTTGTCGAACCGACAACTATTCAAAACAGTAGGAAATCATGTTATCATATGAATAGTCTGAACAAACTATTGGCAGAAAGGCGGTGACGGCGTCCATTGACGCACGATGAAATGAAAGCGATTACGGAGGGGACGATTCTTTGGCAGCCGACGGAGGAACAAGTGAAACACTCAAATATTCAACGCTATATGGATTGGCTGAAAGAAAAAAAGGGGTTGTCGTTCGCCTCGTACCGCCAGCTGTGGACATGGTCGGTGGAGCATCTTGAAGAATTTTGGGAAACGGTTTGGCAATATTGCGAGGTGCAGGCGGCGACGCCGTACGAATGCGTGCTGCGGGAGCGGAAGATGCCGGGGGCGGAGTGGTTCCCGGGGGCGACGCTCAATTATGCAAGCCATATTTTTCGGCATGCGCGCCCCGACCGCCCAGCCATCATCTTCCTTTCGGAACGCGTCCCGTACCGGGAAGTGTCATGGCAGGAGCTCGCCGAAAAAACGGCGGCAATCGCCAAAGCGTTGCGCGCGATGGGAGTAAAGCGCGGCGACCGCGTTGTCGCTTACATGCCGAACATTCCGGAGACAGTGATGGCTTTTTTGGCGTGTGCGTCCATCGGCGCCATTTGGTCCAGCTGCTCGCCCGATTTTGGCGCCGGCAGCGTCATCGACCGGTTCGCGCAAATCGAGCCGACGGTCTTGTTTGCTGTCGACGGCTGCCAATACAACGGCAAAGAATTTGACAAAATGCCGGTCGTATCGGAATTGCGCGCCAAATTGCCGTCGTTGAAAAAGACGGTGCTGCTCTCGTATTGGCGCGGGCAGATGGAAGCGCCGGATGAGGGCGTCGTGCTGTGGGACGATGTCGTGGCGGACAAGGCGGAACTCGTCTATGACGACGTTCCGTTTAGTCATCCGCTTTGGATTTTGTATTCTTCGGGAACGACCGGTTTGCCGAAACCGATCGTCCAGGGGCATGGCGGCATTTTGCTTGAGCATTTAAAAGCGCTCACGATTGCGGAAAACTTGACGAAAGACAGCACGTTTTTCTGGTTTACAACGACCGGGTGGATGATGTGGAACTTTTTGATCGGCGGGTTGCTTGCCGGCTCGACCATCGTGCTTTATGACGGCAGCCCGACCTACCCGGACGGCAATGTCTTATGGGATCTTGCCGAGAAAGCAGGCATCACCCATTTCGGCACGAGCGCGGCATTTATCAACATCTGCATGAAGCTCGGCCTGAAGCCAAAAGAGCAATATGACTTGTCAAAGCTCGAGGCCGTGCTCTCGACCGGTTCGCCGCTGACGGTCGAAGGGTTCGCATGGGTGTATGAAAACGTCAAGGACGATATTTGCCTCGCGTCATGCAGCGGGGGAACGGATGTGTGCACCGCGTTTGTCGTCGGCTCCCCCATTTTGCCGGTGCGCGCCGGCGTCCTCTCGTGCCGCGCGTTGGGCGCGGATGTGCAGGCGTTTGACGAAAACGGCCGGCCGCTTGTCAATGAAGTCGGTGAACTTGTCATCACAAAACCAATGCCGTCGATGCCGCTCTTTTTCTGGAACGATCCAGACGGCGAACGGTACCGGAACAGCTATTTTGACACGTACCCGGGCGTCTGGAAGCACGGCGACTGGATTAAAATTGACGAACAAGGGGGATGCGTCATTTACGGGCGCTCCGACTCGACGATCAACCGCGCCGGCGTCCGCATGGGCACGAGCGAAATTTACCGCGCCGTCGAAGCGGTTGACGGGGTGTTGGAGAGCCTTGTTGTCGACTTGGAAATGATGGGCAAGCAATCGTTCATGCCGCTGTTTGTCGTTCTCAAGCCGGGCGCGGTGCTCGATGACGACCTGAAAGACCGCATCCGCCAGTCGATTCGGCGGCACGTTTCGCCGCGGTTTATTCCAGATGAAATTTACGAAGTGAAGGAAATTCCGAAAACGTTAAACGGAAAGAAAATGGAAATCCCGATCCGCAAGCTGCTTTTGGGCTTCCCGCTCGAAAAAGCCGTCAACCCCGGCTCGATGGCCAACCCGGAGGCGCTCGACTTTTTCCGCGAGCTGGCGAAGACGCTGGCGGCAAAGACGCAAATAAGCTGAAGTCCCTTTTTGGAAGCGTGCGAAAGGTTGTTATTAAGTGGAGATGCTTAATAACAACCTTTCTATGTATTAGTGAATTATAAATAGAGGAGTCGGGGGCATGGAAGAAAGCAAGCGGACTAGGCTAGTTTGGAAATCCATCGGTGATTGAGGAGCGGACGACGGTGAAAGAGATGTTGGGGCGATGAGACGAGACGGTGTCCGTTTTCATGATGAGAAAGTCCGGAAGATCTGTTTAGGAGAACCTTCCGGGCTTCATTTGCGGCGACGATGATTCGGAGTTTTAGTATGACGTAAGCAGGGGGATGTTGTTTGATGATGGCTATGTTCACACAGGATATGGAACAAGCGTTAAACGTCGAAGAGATCAACGAAATGGAGCGGACTGACGTCTAGTACATATTGAGCGCCGTCTTGACCCGCTTGATCTCCTTTTTGTTTTCAAACAGTTCCTCAACTAGAATTTTTTGGCCGTTGGCGACATCAGTGAGCCGTTTGTCCATGTCGGCCACTTGCTGGCTTAATTGGTTGAGTTGTTCATTCGTTTGTTGCACTTGTTTGGCGAGCTGGTCGACGTGCTCATGAGTTTGCTGTACTTGGTGGTTCAGCTGCTGCACTTGGCTGTTAAGGTGTTGGACTTGTTGGCCCAGTTGCTGCACTTGCTCGTTTGTTTGTTGCACCTGTTGGCCCAGTTGCTGCACTTGCTCGTTTGTTAGTTGCACCTGTTGGCCCAGTTGCTGTACTTGTCCATTTGTTTGCTGCAGCTGCTCGGCAAGTTCTTTAATCGCTTGCCAAATCATTTCATTTGAGATCGCTCCCATTCGACAATCCCCTTTCTGGTTCGATTCTCCTTCTATTATACATGACGAAAGAAAGAGATGATAGAAGAAAGATGACGAAACGTTTTTCTTTGCGGCGCGCCCCCTCGGTGTGATATACAAAAGAGTGTCAACAGTACACTATTGGAGGATGGGCACTGTGATCCGTGTCAGCCATTTGCATAAATCGTTCCGCGTTCATCGCCGCGATGCGGGATGGCTTGAGGCGGTTCGCCATTTGTGGCGGCGCGACTATCGCGTCATTGAGGCGGTGAAGGACGTTTCGTTTACGATTGAGAAAGGGGAAATCGTCGGCTTTTTAGGGCCAAACGGGGCGGGGAAAACGACGACGATGAAAATGTTGGCCGGCCTCTTGCATCCGACGTCAGGGGAGATCACGGTCGGCGGGTTTGTGCCGTTTGAGCAAAAGCCGGAGTTTAAAAAAATGATGAGCTTGGTGATGGGGCAAAAAAGCCAGCTCATTTGGGACATTCCGCCAATGGAGACGTTTTTGGTCAATAAAGCGATTTATGACATCGACGATCGGTCGTTCCGCCAGACGCTTGAGGAATTGACGGAACTGCTCGACTTGGCCCCGCTTCTTGATAAGCCGACGCGCAGTCTGTCGCTTGGCCAGCGGATGCGCTGCGAGCTGGCAGCGGCGCTGTTGCATCGGCCGCACGTGTTGTTTTTGGACGAACCGACGATCGGGCTGGACGTTCATACACAAGAAAACGTGCGCCGTTTTATCGTGGACTACAATCGCGAGCATGAGACGACGATTTTGTTGACGTCGCACTATATGGGCGATGTCGCGGCGCTTTGCGACCGGGTGATGATCATTAACTACGGGCGATTGATTTACGATGGGGAGCTGTCGGTGCTGACGGAGAAGCTGGCGCCGTACAAGCGATTGGAAGTCCGGTTTTCACGAGTTCCGGACATGGATTGGGGAGAGTATGGCGAAGTGGCGGAAATCGAAGAAGGAACAGTCGTATTGCGGGTGGCGCGCGAGAAGGCGGCGGGGACAGCAGCGCGGTTATTGGAACGGTTTGATGTCCGCGACATCAATATTGAAGACCCGCCGCTTGAGGAAGTGATTACGCGCGCGTTTTGGGAGGAGCACGTATGATTCGCAAATATATCGCCCTGCTGCGGATGAAATACATCGAAATGCTCGCGTATCGCTTGGCGACGTTTGTCTGGATGACGGGCGCCATCACCCAGCCGCTCATTACGATGTTTGTCTGGATGAACATTCATCCGGAAGAGAGCGAGTCGTTTCTGTTCTATTTTATGGCGGTCATATTCGTCGAGCGGATGACGAGCGCGTGGGACGTGTGGGAGTTGGACCGTGAAATTCGCGAAGGGACGTTTTCAAATTGGCTGTTGCGTCCGCTTCATCCGATCCATTGGGCGATTGCGGAAAACATCGTGTACAAATGGCTGTTTGCCGTCGTTTTAGTGCCGGTTTGGCTGGCGGGGGCGGTGTTTTGGCCTGCGCTTCGCCCGCACATGACGGGAGGCCAGGCGGCGTTGTTTTTGGCGGCGGTCGTGTTGGGTGCGGCGCTTCGCTTTTTGCTTAGCTACTCGTGCGGGCTGCTGGCGTTTTGGGTCACAAAGGTGGCGGCGGTGTACGGGGTGATCGATGTGATGTCGCTGTTTTTGTCAGGGCGAATCGCGCCGCTTGAGTTTTTGCCGCCGACGCTTCGCGAATGGAGCGAGTGGCTGCCGTTTCGCTATATGATCAGTTTCCCGATTGAAATCGCCACCGGGGCGGCAGGCGGCGGAGAAATAATGCGCGGCTTTGCGATTGCGGCCGGGTGGATGGTCGTGTTTGTCGTGGGGTTGCAGTGGCTTTGGAAAGCGGGAATGCGAAAAAACCAGGCGGTAGGTGGGTGAACATGCGGCGATATGGACGAGTGTTCCGCGAGTTTTTCCGCGCCTGTTTGGTTGAGGAACTCGAGTACCGAAGCGAATTTTTGGGCAATGTGATCGCCAGCTTTTTTGGCGTCGGCATCGCCCTGCTTACGGTCCATATCTTTTTTTATCAGACGGATCGCCTAGGCGGCTGGACGTATGGGGAAGTGCTGGTGTTGCTCGGCGTTTTTAATACGCTGCGCGGATGGATCGATTTCGCGCTTCGGCCGAACATGCCGCGGCTGCTTGAGCACGTCCGGCGCGGCACGCTCGATTACGTGTTGACGAAGCCGGTCGACAGCATGTTTTACGTCAGCTTCCGCCATCTTGTCTTTTGGCGGCTGATCGATGTAGCGCTTGGCCTCGGCGTCATCGGTTATGGCTTGTATGCCGAGCGCTGCGTTCCGTCGGCGGCGGACGTGCTGATGTTTTTGATCGTGATGGTTGCTTCGCTTTTGCTTATTTATTCGTTATGGATGATGCTCATGACGACGTCGTTTTGGGTGGTGCGCATTGATGATTTGTCGTTTATTTTCGACTCGTTTTTTGATACGGCCCGCTTCCCGGGCAGCATGTACCGCGGCGCGGTGCGCTTCGTGATTACGTACGTTCTGCCGGCGGTGTTGATCACCAATACGCCGGCTTTGGCGCTGCTTGGGAAATGGCGCATCCCGACAGCGCTGGCGGCTTTGGCTGCGGCCATTCTCTTTTTATGGCTGGCCCGTCGCTTTTGGCGGTTTGCCTTGCGCTTTTACACCGGGGCGGGCGGGTGAGGAAACGGCTCCTTAGACAGGGGCTTTTTTCTTTTGTCATGGTGATTTCGCCAGGGAATCAGCGGCGCGTATATCGACCCATGCCGTCCGATTCGCTTCTGGCCGCCATGAATAATGGAAAAGCGTTTCAGTGCTGATGACCTGTGCGTTCGGTCGACTGTCTCTTTCTTTGCATTGGCTTAGGATGTCTCCTTTCGCCGACGGCTCCCAGATCCATTTTTTCCATATTGATGGTTGGATGGCGGAGAGAATGGACACGGAGAAGGGGGAGGATGACTGTTTCTTTGCTTTCATATTCGTTGACTTTTACGTAAACGTCAATTAAAATAAAATTCAGAATATTGATTCTAGAAAAGGGATGGCCATGCACTATTTCACCATTTCCGATTTGGCGCAAGAGTTTGATGTGAGCACACGGACGATCCGCTATTATGAAGAACGCGGATTGCTCTCCCCAATCCGGACCGAGTCAGGGCAGCGGCTGTATACGAAAAAGGAGCGGGCGAAACTCAAGCTCATTTTGCGCGGCAAACGGTTCGGCTTTTCGCTTGACGAAATTCATGAGATGATTGCGCTGTTTGATGAGGATCGCACGGGGAAGAAACAGCTTGAAAAAACGGTCGAATACGGGCGGCGGAAATTGAAGGAGGTGAGCGAGCGGATCGAGGATTTGCTTCAGCTGAAGGCGGAGATGGAAGCGCTTAATCTCTCGCGCGTCTGCAATGCGGTTGCTTCCGTCGGCATCATGAAGCGGGCGCTTGAAGAGGCGAAACAATACGCCGAGCGGCGCACGGCCTTTGGCCATGTGTTGACGAATTACCCGATGGTGCGCGGGACGCTCGCCAATTTGACAGCGAGACAGGAAGTGGAAACGAGCGCCTGCTTTGACATGATCGCCTTGTTTGACCGCGTCATGGCTGCGCCGCATGAAGCGAGCGAGGCGGAGAAAGCATGGCTCAGGCTTTTGATCGCACTTCTTAAAATGCGCACCGCCGAAGAGGCGATTGCCTTTAGCCATGAGGCGATTGAACTGCACGGCGGCAACGGGTATATTGAAGATTTTGTTACGCCACGCCTGTTGCGCGATGCGCAAGTGCTGACGGTTTGGGAGGGGACGGCGAACATTTTGGCGCTCGAGGTGCTGCGTTTGATGCGCAAATACCGCATTCACGAGCGGTTCATCGCGGAGATGAAGGAGCGGCTTGAGCGGTTGACGGCTAAGGTTAAGCCGCTTGCCCGCCCGGCTGAAGAAGGGTTGAAGGAGTTGGTGGCCGCGCTCGCCCGTCTTGGCGGCCAAGCGGATGAGGTGCAGACGTTCCACGCGAAAGCGATTGCCAATCGGATGTGTGATCTGTATTTGAGCATCATCGCCCTTGAACGCGGGCAAGAAGACGAACGGAACAGGTTGATCGCTGAGCTGTTTTTGCGCCATGTTTGGGAGCGCGGGCTCGTCGATGAACGCATGACGTCGGTGCGCGAGTTTGACTTGATCGTCAGATGTAAAGGAGCGTCTGTGCCGCTCGCGCATTCGTAAGTTGGCGGCATGAAGCGGGCCATGGGCGAAAGGGATGTTCGTTTTTGGCGGACATCTCTTTTTTTGACTGCCAAATGAGCAATTCAACAAGTAGGATGAAAGAAAGGAAGGGGAAAACGGACATGGAAGTGGTGCGCACGCCGCGCCGGACAAAACGGCGCGTTTGGATTTCTGCGGCCATTGGCGTTGTCATTTTGGGGTTGCTCGCCTGCGTCGGTTTGTCCGTTTATGTCGGCTGGCAGCTGACGCATAAACCGCGCGAGCCGGTTACCATGACGCCGAAAGACTATGGCATGGCGTATGAAAGTGCGACATTTACAAGCAAAGATGGGAAAACGGCGCTCGAAGGCTGGATCATTCCGCCTAAAGGAGCGGCGAAGATGACGGTCATTTTTGCCCATGGGTATGCCGGCAACCGGATTCAGAAAAACGTGCCGTTTTTGCCGCTCGCCAAGCGGCTTGTTGACGACGGATACCGCGTCATCTTGTTCGACTTTCGCGCGAGCGGCGAGTCGGAAGGCGATATGATTACGATCGGCGTCAAAGAGAAAGACGATCTGCTTGGCGTCATTGATTACGCGAAAAAGCACTTCGATGAGCCCATTGCCCTGTATGGTGTTTCAATGGGGGCGGCGACATCGATTTTGGCGGCGGCAGAGGACCAGGATGTGCGCGGGGTGATTGCCGACAGCCCGTTCAGCGACCTCGAATCATATTTGCGCGCCAATATGCCGGTGTGGACGCACTTGCCGAACGTGCCGTTTACGTATTTGATTTTGGCGATCATTCCGGCGCTGGCTGATTTGGATTTGGGCGTGTCTTCGCCCATCCATGCGGTCGATCGTGTCGCGCCGAGGCCGATTTTGTTCATCCACAGCAAAAACGACCGTTCGATTCCGTATGAAGAAAGCGTAAAACTGTACAAAACCCATCCGGATGTGTTTCAGCTATGGCTGACGGACAAAGCGGATCATGTGAAAAGTTTTTCTCTCTACAGCGATGAGTATGTAGAAAGAGTGTCGGCGTTTTTGCGCTCATTGGTAAAAACTTCTTCGTAAGGCGGCTGCGATTCGTGTTCGGCCGCTTTTTGTATTATAATGGAAGAAATAGAGAATGAAGATGGCATTGATCAACGAATCGAGGAGTGAATGCCATGTGCGGTCGGTTTACGTTGACAGTTGATTTGGAAACATTGCGGGCGTTGTTTCGTTTCCGTTATCAAGGTTCGCTTGCGCCTCGGTTCAACATCGCCCCGAGCCAGGAGGTGTTGACGGTCATTGTGGAAGAAGGGGAGCGAATCGGCAAAATGATGCGCTGGGGGCTTGTGCCGTTTTGGGCGAAAGATGATCGCATCGGTGTCAAAATGATCAACGCCCGGGCGGAAACAGTCGATGAGAAGGCGAGTTTTCACCATGCGTTCAAGCGGCGGCGCTGTTTGATTTTAGCCGATGGATTTTATGAGTGGAAAAAAGAGGGATCGAAAAAAGTGCCGTATCGGTTTACGCTTGCAACGGATGCGCCGTTTGGGTTTGCCGGTCTGTGGGAGCGCTGGGAGGGAGCGAGCGGGCCGCTTGAGACGTGCACGATCATGACGACGAGGGCGAACGAGCTCATCGCCCCCATTCACGATCGGATGCCGGTCATATTGCCTCCCGAGCAGCATGAAGACTGGCTGGATCCGCGTTTAGACGACAGCGAGTATTTGAAATCGTTGCTGCGTCCGTATCCGAGCAGCGAGATGCGCATGTACGAAGTGGCGCCGCTGGTCAACTCGCCGAAAAACGACGTGATCGCCTGCATCGAGCCGGTCGACAGCCGGTCAATGGAGGGAACGTGATGCATCCTGTCATCTTATTTGATGGCGATTGCCTGTTTTGCCATGCGAGCGCACACTGGATCGCCGCCCGCGACCGCCAGGCGGTGTTCCGCTTTGCGGCGCAACAGAGCGCCGTTGGTCAAGCATTGTTAGCCAAGCAGGAGATGTCAGCGGGAGACAGCGTCGTCCTCATCGAGAACGGGTGCTGTTATGTAAAATCTGATGCTGTCCTGCGCATCGGACGACATCTGGCCTGGCCGTGGAATTGGCTGGCAGCCGTCGGGTTTCTCGTTCCGCGGCTGTTGCGCGATCATATGTATGATCAGATTGCGAAACGTCGGCATCGTCTCGCACCGAAGCACGATCATTGCCAGTTGCCGCCTCCTGAACTGCGGGCTCGTTTTCTTGATGAATTGCCGCGGTAAAGAAGGAAAATATGTTTGTTTGTCGTATTGAAAAGAGAAAGAAATAAGGGAGGGGAAATGGCATGGCGAACGAAACAAAACGGTGGCTCGAACAATGCACGGCTGCGGCGCTTGAGCAGTTCGCCGATGATTTGGCAGTCGAAGCAGAACAAAGCGAGGAAGAAGCCCGCCGTCGATTTTACGAAGGCATGGCAGTAGCAGCCAAGCTCGTGGCATTGCGGTGGGAGGGAAAATGCGCGTACATCGACGACGATTTGGTCGACAATGTGTATGAAGCGATTGCCGTCTTTTCTCTTGAAAAGCTGGAGGAAGAGTTGACGGGTGAAACGCAAACCGATCCCAACGAGCGCTGTTCGTTTTGCCTGAAAGAAAAGCCAAGGCTGGCCAAAGGTCCGCTGGCGGCCATTTGCGATGATTGCCTGCAGTTTGGGCTGCAAGTGATCACCAAGCAATCATGACGGAGGCGGCGGTCATCGCGAAGGCGATGGCCGCCGTTTTTCCGCATAGAAGATAAGCGGGCCGGACAGGGCGAGGAGTGCGATGACAAAAGCGATGACGCCGCTCCAATGGAAATGCGTCCAGACGCAGCCGCCGGCTGTTCCGGCAAGGCTTGACCCTAAATAATAGAAAAGAAGATACAAGGAAGACGCCTGCGCCTTATAGACGTGCGCCTGTTCGCCGATCCAGGCGCTGGCGATGGAGTGGCAGCCGAAAAAGCCAAACGTAAACAGCGCCAAACCGGCTATTTTCACGAGCACGGACGGAGCGAGCGTGGCGAGCGCCCCGATCGCCGTCAAAGCGACCGACAAACGCAAGGTGCAGGCGTGGCCGCGAAGATCCGCCCGCCGTCCCATATAGACAGAGCCGATGCCGCCAAATATGTAAACGATAAACAAAAAGCCGAGCACGGATTGTCGGAATGAATACGGAGGCTCGCTCAGCAAAAAGCCGATGTAATTGTACAGCGTCACAAACCCGCCGAAAAAGAGCGATATGCTTGCTTTCAGATAGGTGATGCTTCCCTTTTCGATGTATGTCAAGGTCGGTCGCCTCTTTTTTTCGAGTGAACGAAGACTGAACATTTCTACTTTCTACTATACTGCTTTTCCCGATTGATCGTCTACAAAAAGAAACACCCGCCGCCCGCAAGGCGGCAGATGTTGGTGAGATTTGAATTTGTCCGAGTCAATGCCCATCGGGGCGGTCGGTGCAACGATGGCCTCTAAAAGATCTAAGTGGTATTCTTTTGCGAAGTTTCCTGGTAAAATTGTACAATTTATATGTATGGGAAGAACAATCGAAAGGGGCAACGTATATGATTCCGATCGTAACGGCTGAGGAAATGTACGCCATTGACCGGGAAGTGACGGAGCGGATCGGCATCAGCGCTGACTCGTTGATGGAAAACGCCGGACAGGCGCTGTTTTGGGCGCTGAAGAAGCGGATTCCGCCCGCTGCCAAGGTGGCGGTGCTCGCGGGCACGGGCAACAACGGCGGCGATGGGTTCGTCATCGCGCGCATGTTGAAAAGTTATGGCTATGAAACCGATGTCTGGCTCGTTCCGCCAAAGGAAAAGGTGAAAGGGGCGGCGCGCACGGCGCTTGAGGTGTACGAGCGGTCCGGTTATGCATGGATCGCTTATGAAGGAAAAGAGCGGGAGTTGGCGGCGCTCTTGCCGCATTATGACATCATCATTGACGCCTTGCTTGGCATCGGCGTCAAAGGGGACGTACGTCCGCCATATAAGGAAATCATCGAGCAAGTGAACCGTTCGCCGGCGGTCGTTTATGCGATTGACGTGCCGAGCGGGGTGCCGGCGGACGGTGGGGAAGCCGGCATGGCGGTCCGCGCTGATGCGACACTGACGGTGCAATGCCCGAAACTTGGGGCGTACACGTTCCCGGCGGCCGATTATTACGGAGAGCTCACCGTCGTGGATATCGGCATTCCGCCGGCGGCGGTGCAGGCGAAGGCGGCTGCTCGGTTTTTGTGGGAAAAGAGCGATGTGGTGCGGACGATGCCGAAGCGAACACGGTCATCGCATAAAGGAACGTACGGCAAGCTGCTCATTGTCGGCGGGTCCAAGGCGATGGCCGGCGCGGTGACACTCGCCGCGAAGGCGGCGCTTCGCAGCGGGGCGGGGCTGGTGACGATCGCCGTTCCGGAAGCGATGTATGAGGCGGTCGCCAACCGCGTGCCGGAGGCGATGTGTCGATTATGGCCGGCCGAGGGCGGCGCGTTTGCCGGCGCGGCCGATTGGGACGGGCTTGAGATCGATGCGATCGCGGTCGGCCCAGGGATGGGCCGGACGGAAGGGGTTCGCCGCTTGGTCAATGAGCTTGTGCGCCAGCCGGTGCCGCTTGTCATCGACGCCGATGCCTTGTTTTTTTGGGGCGACTACGCCGAGCTGGTGCGCGAACGGAGCGCGCCGACGGTGATCACGCCGCATCCGGGGGAAATGGCGCGCCTCCTTCGCCGCCCGGTCAGCGAGGTGGAACGCGACCGGTTTGGCGTGTCGAAGCGGCTGGCGATGGAATATGGCGTCTATGTCGTGTTGAAAGGGCCGTATACGATTGTGACAGCGCCGGACGGGGCGCAATATGTAAACGCGACCGGCAATCCGGCCTTGGCGAAAGGCGGGAGCGGCGACGTGTTGACGGGCATCGTGGCGGCGTTTTTGCTGCAGCACGAGGCGGTGCAGCCGGCGGTGAGCAATGCAGTGTTCGTGCATGGAAAGGCTGCTGATTGGCTTGTTCAACACGGTCATTCGTCCTGGGATGTATTGGCGTCGGACGTTGTGGATGCCTTGCCGGCTGTGCTCACTTCGCTGACGTGATCAACCGGCCCATTGAAAGGGACAATGGGGGATGAACACGATTCCTGCCGGTTTGCGATGACCGGCTGGCGTATGGGCTGTGTCAACTACCCCCACTTAGCTAACGCTTGAAGTGGGGGCTTGCAACTCTCCAGAAGTACAAGCGGACTTCGTCCTCCTTCCTTGACTTGGGGTTGCATCAGGGCAGGTTGACAACTACCCAACGACGCAGGTCATGCCTGCATCGTTA
>NZ_PIJF01000047.1:0-24069 GCF_002809985.1 Geobacillus sp. WSUCF-018B | reverse complement strand
TATCCTATTTTCAGCAAAATATAGTTAAGGCGATTCATCTCCCACTTACTCCGCTTCGCTTCGTTGAAGTGGGAGTCTTCTCGCCTAATTAAGATAAATCCTTCATGGAAATCGCCGAGGAGGGCGCCGCGGCGATGACGATCCTCCGATGTATATTCTTGAAACTGCTCGAGCGGCATGCCTTGCTGTTCATACTCCAGCAGCTTCTCGACATACGGCGTGCGCATGACGCGGCGGATGCGCACGACCGAACGGCCGACGATGACCGTTTCATTTTCTTTCGCCTCGACAAGCCGCCGTTTATACGCGTCATGAAACGGCGCTTCCTTCGTGGCCACCAGCCTTGTGCCAAGCTGCACCCCTTGGGCGCCGAGCGCGAAGGCGGCGAGCAGCCCGCGCCCATCGCCGATGCCGCCCGCGGCGACGACGGGGATGCGGACGGCGCTGGCGACTTGCGGAATGAGCGTCATCGTCGTCAACTCAAGCGGCGAGTTGATGCCTGCCGCCTCATACCCCTCGGCGACGACGACATCCGCCCCGGCCGCCTCCGCTTTTTGCGCTTGGTTGACCGAGGCGACGACGACAAGCACCTTGATGCCATGTTCCGCAAAACGCGGAATCCACGGCGCCGGATTGCCGGCGGAAAGGGAAACGACCGGCACTTGATGGCGGATGACAAGTTCGGCGATCTCCGCGGCGTGCGGCGTCACTTGAAGCGGAATGTTCACCGCAAACGGGCGATTCGTGCGCCGCTTCGTTTCAACGATCAGCGCCTCCACCTCATCAGGCGGCATCGTCCCCGCGCCGATCGTTCCAAGCCCCCCCGCTTCCGACACGGCGCTCGCCAGCTCGGCGTTGCTGATGTTGCCCATCCCCCCTTGAATGATCGGATAACGAAGATTGAGCAAACGGCAAATATCATTCATTATGATCACACCTTTTAGAAATATTAAGTCCATGTTTCTAATCCTATGGTTAATTTTGCATTGCTGCTCGAATAAAATCATATACCGGTTTAATCATTTTCGGTCCCCCATTGTAAGTAGTACCATTGATACGAAAGCTCCCTCTATGAACAGCAATGATTTCGTTTGATGAGTTTAGTAAAGAGGAACCGGATTGTCCATTATAAGTATCAATCTGATAAAATGCAAGCTCACCGGTTTCTTTGGAAACGGAGCCAGCCATTCCCCATTGAGATATTTCCTTATACTGTTCGATTTTATCCCCTGGATATCCATAAATTTTTACTGACGTACCTTGAATGTTAGATACTTGTCTTAATGGAAGATATCCGACTACATCACCAATATTTTTTCCTAAATATGTGCTAAGCTTAAGAACTGCAAAGTCTTGAGTTGGGTCTCCTGTTTGAATATAGTTGCTCGTAATATAATAATCTACTATTTGATACACACCGTATGAATATATATTATTATTCATGGCGGGATATACATAACCATTTATCGCGCCGGACTGATTCACAACGTCCATAACACAATGTGCATTTGTAAGAACTTTATCTTTTCCGATAACAGTTCCTGTGCAAGCATACCAACCGTCTCTAAATTCCAATTCAATGTACGCAATTTGTCTGTAAGGGGCGACTGAAGTATTGGAGACTTTTGCACGGCCATCAGCACCAATCACAACCTGAGGAAAATATTGATTTGGAGATTTATCACCGATATATGTTGTTTCAGGGTTTAAATTATATTTGTAAGGCTTACTTTTTTTGAAATCTGTATTTATCTCTGCTTTTGGAAGAACTTCACCGGTTCCTTCTGATCCTTCGGTGACCAAAACTCTTGAATTCTTTAACTTTTTCATGTAATCTTCATACTTAATGATTTCACCTTTTGAATTAATCATGTCATAAGCATTATTACTGTTTTTTTGAGCAAGAACGGTTGCCGGGATATTCATTATAGACGACATAATAAACCCAATCATTACAAAAATGATAAATACAATTTTTTTCATTAAAGTAAGCCCCCTTATAAAATTCCAAAACTATAGCACCGAGATAATTTATATGTTTCAATTATATTGAACAGGCTCAATTTTCGTAACTTTGATTTTACTAGGATACGACTCTAAAACCTCTGAGTACCACACTCTGACCTTTTGCCCGTTTTTTATTCCTCCCAAAGCACCAGCTCCCGTAATCCATAACTTACTCATATGGTATTTTCTTCTTAATTCCTGTATTGATAATTTATTGGCGTCGTCCTGAATAAAATCTTGATCTTCAACTAAATAGACCTCCCCTTCTTTCATAATAATAAAACCTTCTGAAACAGTTGCTTGATTAGGAGATCGATTCGCGCTATATTCACTAAAGAAGAATAATAATGCTATGGAACACAAAATAATACTCACCAAGATATATCTCCTCATACCATCCCCCCAGCAATTTCGTTTCCCGGTCCATCGTTATGAACAAATTTCCCTTTCAGGACAGAATAACACACTAATGAACATTGATGATCCCAAGTGCATTCACGTCTTTGATACCGAACTAGCCAGCTCGGCGTTGCTGATGTTGTCCATCACCCCCTTGTGATTGGATAACGAAGATCAGAAAACGACAAACATCATTCATTATATTCAACAAACGTGAAAAAAACGTTATACATTAACAATACCATATTTTTATGAAAATGAGAATAATTTGAGTGTAACTTGAACGTTCTCCCACCTACACTAATGTTTCGAAGTGGGGGATTCTTGGTAACATCCGCTCTTCGGTAGGTTGTTCACCAAGCCATCCCCGTGCATCCCACAGTTCGACTTCCCTACAACGACAACAAACGAAGCCCTTCATTCAGGATATTTCGGGCGGCGTTATGGTTCCGGTCATGTTCGGCTCCGCCGTTCGGGCACACCCACTTGCAGATGCCAAGCCACTTCATCTCAACCTGCCGATGCCGGTAGCGCGAGCACAATTAGCTGGACGGGAAGATGCTCGCGACACGAGCCACCACCCGCCCGTACCATGTCGTTTTATACTCAAGCATATTGAGAAAACGCCCCCACGCGGAATCGGAAATGGATTTGGCAAACTTGCCGTTTTTTTGCATGCTCCGCACACGCAAATCCTCCACGTACACCACTTGGTTTTCACGGATCGAGCGGGTGGACAACTGATGCAGGAAATCGTTCCGGCAATTGGTGATTTTTTCATGAAGACAGCACATTCGGAGGCAACTTTCCTCTTTCACACTCCTCTATACCAAACGTTCCATAAACGGCAACCGGGATGCCCAGCTGCTGTTGCGCCGTGCATCCCGGTTCATTCCACGGAGGTCTCTTCCTCTTCTTTTTTGTCAAGCTCTGCCCCTTCTTGAAACACCGCTTCAAAGAAACGGCTAGCCGGCGCGGCGAGCTGTTGGTAATAGTCGTTGAACAAGGCGGCGGCATGGCTTCCCATCCACTCGTTCGGCAGCAGCTCTTCCGGCAAGCCAGGGTCGATGAACAAAAACTTCCGGTACTCATGAACGAGCTTCGTTCGCTCGACAAAACAGTCCGCATCCGACATTTCGCCGCGCTCGATTTTATGTTTGTCAATGACATATTTTTGGCTGTAGACGGCAATAAACTGCTCGTATTTTTGGTTGATCTCTTCTAAGTTCCAGCACTTTTCCACAAGCTGCTTGTTCGTATGCGGTCCATCGTATTCGGCCAAAAAGAAGTCGACATACGGGCGGATGTCGTACTTGTCGATCAAGTCGTACACTTGTTGCTCCAAATTGTTCGGGGACATCCAGCAGCTGTTGGACATCGTGCCGAACCCGCTCCAAACAAGCTCCTTTCGCAGTTCGTCGCGCAAATGCCGCTTCTCCTCAGGAATCGTATAGATCAGGATCCGCCATTTCCCGTCCCAATGCTCGGGACGCGTTTTGTAAATGCGCCGCGCCGCCTCTTCCATCCGCTTGACGCCGCGCGCCGTAAGGGAATAGTAGCTTTTATTGCCGCGTTTTTCCGCGCGAATCCATCCTTGCTTGCTCATGCGCGACACCGCCGCCCGCACCGCTTGGTCGTTATGGCCGAATTCGCGAAGGAGGCGGATGAGGCTCCCGATCCAAATTTCACCGCCGTAGCGGCGGATGTAGTCGCCGTAAATGGTAAAAATGAGTGAGCGCGTATTCATCCAATGAAACTCCCTTTATCTTGTTTTCGAACTATAATCGTAACAAACTTTTATCACGCTGGCAAGACGGACGAAAAACAAACGGAATAAAAAAGAGCCGCACCGCTAAAAAGCAGGCGGCTCTCGGCGGCGCGCCAACGGGCGGCCGCAGCTTCGGCAGCTTCATCAACTTAGGCAGACGTCATTCAACCAGACCGGCTGTATGACGGGCCGTCGTCTGAACATAACCATCCTTTCCGCCGAACGAAGACAAGGCGCTCTCACCGTTCGTCCGCGTTTTTCACAATCGTCGCGATTCCTTGGCCGACGCCGATGCACATCGTTGCCAAGCCATAGGTGACGCCGCGTTTTCGCATTTCGTAAATCAATGTCGTCAAAATGCGGGCGCCGCTCGCGCCAAGCGGATGGCCAAGGGCAATCGCTCCCCCGTTGACGTTCACTTTCGCCCGATCGAGCTCAAGCTGCCGGATGCATTCCAGCGCTTGCGAGGCAAACGCCTCGTTCAGCTCGACAAGCCCGATGTCGTCAAGCGACAACCCGGCGCGGCGCAACGCTTTGCGCGTCGCAAAAACCGGGCCGATTCCCATGACGGCCGGTTCAACGCCGGCGACCGCTGAAGTGACATAGGCAGCCAGCGGCTTGAGTCCGAGTTCTTTTGCCTTTTCGGCGCTCATTAACAAAAGCGCCGCCCCCCCGTCGTTAATGCCGGACGAGTTGCCGGCTGTCACCGTGCCGTTTTCAAACAACGGCGGTAGCTTCGCCAGCTTCTCCAACGTCGTATCCGGACGCGGATGCTCGTCTTTATCGACGACAACGCGGTTGCCTTTTCGATCGTGGTACACAACCGGCACGAGTTCATCCGCAAACCGATTCGTTTCGATCGCTTGTTTCGCTTTCATTTGGCTTTCGTAGGCAAACTCATCTTGCGCCTCGCGCGTCACGCCGAACCGCTTCGCTACGTTTTCCGCCGTCTGCGGCATGCTGTCGGTGCCGTACATTTCGTGCATTTTCGGATTGATAAAGCGCCAACCGATCGTTGTGTCATACATCTCGATGTTGCCGCGCGGGAAATCGCTTGCCGGTTTCGGCATGACAAACGGAGCGCGCGTCATGCTTTCCACGCCGCCGGCGATCATGATATCGGCCTCATTGGCCAAAATCGCCCGCGCCGCATAATTGACCGCATCAAGCCCTGAACCGCACAGCCGGTTGACCGTCACCCCTGCGACTTCAATGGGCAGCCCGGCCAACAGCGCCGCCATGCGGGCGACGTTGCGGTTGTCCTCGCCGGCTTGGTTGGCGTTGCCAAAAACGACATCATCAATTTGTTCGACCGGCAAACCCGGATTTCGCTCGATAAGCGCCCGGATGACAACAGCCGCCAAATCATCCGGCCTGACGTCTTTCAACGCGCCCTTGTAGCGGCCAATCGGTGTGCGCACCGCATCGACAATCACAACTTCTCTGTTCATATTCTCCCCCATCCTTTTTCGACAGATCAGCCGTTTTCCCGATTCGTATAGTCATAGACGCCGCGGCCTGTTTTGCGGCCGAGCCGCCCCGCTTTGACGTATTGCTCCAACAGCGGCGCCGGGCGGTATTTTTCTCCGAGTTTTTCGTGCAAATATTTTAAGTTGTTCAATCTCGTATCAAGCCCAACTAAATCCGCAAGCTCAAACGGCCCCATCGGGAAATTGAGGCCGAGCTTGATCGCCTTGTCGATCTCTTCGGGCGTCCCGACCCCTTCTTGCAGCATATAAAACGCTTCATTGCCGACAAGGGCGCTGATCCGGCTCGTGACGAATCCCGGAAATTCATTGACGACAACGGTTTCTTTCCCCATCCGCGCGGCGACTTCCTTCGCCATTTGCGCCGTTTCGTCGCTCGTCTCCAACCCGCGGATGATTTCCACAAGCTTCATTTTATGAACCGGATTGAAAAAATGCATGGCGATCACCCGCTCCGGCCGCTTCGTGAACGAACCGATTTCGGTCGGACTCATGGTGGATGTATTCGTCGCAAAATAGCACGACGCCGGCGCATGGGCGTCAATCGTCTCGAACACTTGCTTTTTCCATTCAAGTTTTTCCGGCACGGCCTCGATCACCAAATCGGCATCGCGCACAGCGGCCGCCGAATCAAGTGAATACGACAGGCGCGCCTCGGCTTCTTGCCGCTCGCTGTCGGTCAATTTCCCTCGAGCGACCGCCTGTTCAAAAATCGAAGCAATCTCCTTCTGGGCGCTCTCCAATTGTTCTTGCTTAATGTCCACTAAGGTCGTCTGGAACCCGCCGACAGCGCCGACATACGCAATGCCTCTCCCCATCACGCCGCTGCCGACGACAACAAGGCGTTCGATCATCGTCTTCCCCCTCTCCTGCTTTCGCATATGACGGCTGATGCATCGAGCTAGCGTTCTCTCTCACCAAGCGGCGGACGCCGTCAAATGAATGGGCACCCCATCACGCGCGACGGGGTGCTCAGCAAACGGACAGGCGCGTCTCTCCACGCTTGCCCTAACCGGCTCTTGCCTTCAAGGGCGGCAAACTGAACGTTGCGTCCAAGGACGCGACCCGCTCTCGTATGTTGGCAAACGCAAAACGGAGAAAATCTTAGACGCCAAACGGATTAAGCGGACGCGGCCCGTAATACGACAGCACGCTTTTCGTTTCTGTGTACAAATCAAGCGCCTCGACAGACAGCTCGCGCCCGAATCCGGACTGTTTGTAGCCGCCAAACGGCGTGCCTGGGAAGGCGGAGAATGGGCTGTTGACCATGACAATGCCGGAACGCAGCTGCTTCGCTACGCGAACGGCGCGGCCATAATCTTTCGTCCAAACGGCGGCGGCCAGCCCATAGTCGCTATCGTTCGCCAATTCAACGGCTTCGGCTTCATCGCGGAATTTCATCACGACGACAACCGGTCCGAAAATTTCTTCACGAACCGCTTTCATTTGATGGTTCACGTTCGTCAAAATCGTCGGTTCATACCAGTAACCGTTTTCAAATCCCTCGACTACCGCTTCTTTCCCTCCGGCAACGATCGTCGCTCCATCCGCGACCGCCGATTGCACGTATTCGTCAATCACTTCCAGCTGCCCGCGGCTGATGATCGCCCCGACATGCGTGCCGGCATCAAACGGGTTGCCGAGTTTCAGCTGCTTCGTTTTGGCCACGAACGCTTCCATAAAGGCGTCATAAATGCTTTCATGCACATACAAGCGAGAGCGTGCCTCGCACGATTGTCCGCTGTTGTAGAAAATGCCGAACAATGAGCCGGCGACAGCGGCTTCTAAATCAGCGTCCGCAAATACAAGGCTCGGCGATTTGCCGCCCAGCTCGAGCGTCACCCGTTTTAATGTTTTCGACGCCTTCTCCATAATTTCCTTCCCGACCGGCGTCGATCTGGTAAACGCGACTTTGTCGACGAGCGGATGCTCCACCAAATAGTCCCCGACTTCCGCCCCGGCGCCGGTCACCACATTGACGACCCCTTCCGGCACCCCGGCCTCGTGGCAAATTTCCGCCAGCACCAGGCAGGTGAGCGGCGTCAGCGACGCCGGTTTGACGACAACCGAACATCCTGCGGCAAGAGCAGGCGCGATTTTCCAAGCCGCCATCATGAGCGGGTAGTTCCACGGAATGATTTGGGCGCACACGCCAACCGGCTCTTTTTCCGTATAGTTGTGAAACGCCCCTGGCATCGGGTTGACCGCCCCGCGGTGGCCAATGATCGCTCCGGCAAAAAACTCAAAGTCTTCAATGGCTTGCATTACTTGTCCTTGAGCTGCTGACAGTGCTTTTCCGGTATTCAAAATTTCCAATTCCACCAATTCATTGAAACGTTCGCGCATGATGGATGCAATTTGGTACAAGATGCGGGCGCGTTTTTGCACTGGGAAATGGCGCCATTTCCCATGATCAAACGCCCGCCGCGCCGCCTGCACCGCCCGTTCGGCGTCCTCGCGCGTCCCTTTGGCGACGCGGGCGACCGGTTCGCCAGTGGCCGGATTGATCACTTCAAACGTCTCTCCCGAAGCGCTTTCCACCCGCTCCCCGTTCACAATCAAATGATAGAAATCGCGTTTGGTCGGCATCGGTTCCATTTTCTTTTGTTTCACAGTCGCCATCGTTTCATCCCCCTTGCTTAGTTTCCTCGGAATAATGGTTTTCGTTTTTCAAAGAACGCCTTGACGCCTTCGCGGTGATCTGCCGTCATGCCGGCAATGCGTTGGCATTCCGCTTCCCGTTCCAAGTAGCGGTCAAACGTCGTTTCTTCGCCTTCGCGAAGCAGCCGTTTGATGAGTCCAATCGCCTTCGTTGGCATGGCAGCGAGCCGCTCGGCAAACTGCTTGACTCCCTCCTCCCACTCGGAGAGAGGAATGACCTTGGTCGCCAGCCCGAGCGAGGCGGCCTGTTCAGCGGAGATTTTATCCCCGAGCACCGCCAGCTCAAGCGCCTTCGCCCGTCCGACGAGGCGCGGCAAATAGTACAGATGGCCCGCATCCGGCACAAGACCGACGTGAATAAACGCAGGAGCGAAACTCGCTTTTTCCGAAAGAAGCCGGAAGAGCGCTGCTTTTTCCTCCTCACTCATTCGCCGGATATAGTCCCGCTTCACGACCCAAAGGTCCGCGACCGGCTCGCGGCGCATAAAGTTTTCCTGCGCCATCACGAGCGCGATCTCCTCATTAGGGGCAAGCAGACTGAATTGATGCTGCATCGGCGCATCCGGCGCTTTGCGGCTGAACACTTCAAACACTTGATAAAATCCTTGTTCTTTCCCCGCCATGGCCATCCCTCCTCATCCGGCCGTCCGTACGGCGCTGAGCGCCTCCCGCACCCACGCGTTCTGCTTATACGCCGTCCGCCGAAGCTCAAGCCGCTCCTGCGACTTCGGTCCGTTGTTGCGGATGATTTCTTTAAACCGCTCCCAATCCGGCTGCCGGTAAATCCATTGGCCCTTCTCTTTGTCAAAATGCATGGTCTCATCAGGAATCTTCAGTCCGAGCGCCCAAATGCGCGACACATATTTCGTAAAGAAGTCTTGGCGCAGTTGTTCATTCGTTTTCGTGCGGATGCGGTATTTGATCGTGATGTCTTGCTTCGAAGTTCCCGTCGTATCGGCCGTCGGCGGACCGAAAAACATAAGCAGCGCCTCCCACCAACGGTTGAGCGCCTCTTGCAGCATCTCTTTCTGCTCCTTCGTCCCTTCGGCGAGCGCCAAAATGATCGACTCGCCGTGCTGGGCGTGAAACACTTCCTCGGCGCAAATGCGCTTCAGCGCCCGCGCATACGGTCCGTATGAGGCATCCAATCACATGCCTTCATATCAAAAATAAATGAAAGAGGCGGAAAAACCGCCTCTTTTGATCCTGATCGTCTAATGGCGTCCCTCGCGCGCTTGGAAGGGGACAACGCTCTTACAGAAATCCGCTAAATCTTCATAATCCCCCCCGTGCTCGCCGATGTGACGTGTTTCGAGTAGCGGGCGAGATACCCGGTTTTCACTTTTGGTTCAAAGCCTTTCCAGTTCGCTTTCCGGCGTTCGAGCTCTTCATCGGACAGCTTGACGTTGATCGTTCGTTTCACCGTATCGATCTCGATGATATCGCCGTCTTGGATGAAAGCGATCGGTCCGCCTTCCGCCGCTTCCGGTGAAACGTGGCCGACGGACAAGCCGCGCGAGGCGCCGGAGAAGCGGCCGTCGGTGACAAGCGCTACCTTCGTACCGAGCCCCATGCCGACGATTTGCGACGTTGGCGCAAGCATTTCCGGCATCCCTGGGCCGCCTTTTGGCCCTTCGTAGCGGATGACGACAACATGTCCCGGCTTGATTTTCCCGCTGGCAATGCCCTCGAGCGCTTCCTCTTGGGAGTCGAAGACGATCGCGGGCCCTTCATGGCGCGTGATGCCGCCTTGCACCGCCCCGGTTTTAATGACGGCGCCGTCCGGCGCCAGGTTGCCAAACAAAATGGCGAGCCCGCCCGTTTCCGAATACGGGTTGTCAATCGGCCGGATGACGTCATAGTTTTTCACTTCGCAGCCGGCGATGTTTTCCCCGAGCGTTTTGCCCGTGACGGTGAGCGTATCTAAATGAAGCGTGCCTTCTTTTTTCGCCAGCTCGTTCAACACGGCCGAAACGCCGCCCGCTTCATGCAAGTCTTCGATGTAATGGATGTCCGACGCCGGGGCGAGTTTGGCCAAATGCGGCACGCGCGCCGCCACTTCGTTGATGCGCTCAAGCGAGTACTCGATGCCGGCTTCGTTGGCGATCGCCAGCGTATGCAGCACCGTATTCGTCGAGCCGCCAAGCGCCATATCGAGCGCGAACGCGTTGTCGATCGCTTTTTCGGTGACGATGTCGCGCGGTTTGATGTCATGTTCGATCAAATACATCAGCTGCTTTGCCGATTGGCGGACCAGCTCTTTGCGCGCCGGGTCGACCGCCAAAATCGTGCCGTTGCCCGGCAGTGCAAGCCCGAGCGCTTCAGCGAGACAGTTCATCGAGTTGGCCGTAAACATGCCCGAGCACGATCCGCACGTCGGACAGCCGTACCGTTCGAGTTCTTCAAGCCCTTTCTCATCGAGCGTTCCCCCTAAATACGCCCCGACGCCTTCAAATACAGATGACAGTGAAATTTTCCGCCCGTCTTTCGTCACACCAGCTTTCATCGGCCCGCCGCTGACAAAAATCGTCGGGATGTTGAGCCGCATCGCCGCCATCATCATCCCTGGCGTAATTTTGTCGCAGTTCGGAATGCATACCATGCCGTCAAACCAATGCGCCGAGATGACCGTTTCGATCGAATCAGCGATGATTTCCCGGCTCGGAAGCGAATAGCGCATCCCGATATGCCCCATGGCGATGCCGTCATCAACGCCGATCGTGTTCATTTCAAACGGCACGCCGCCTGCTTCGCGAATCGCTTCTTTCACGATTCTCCCAAACTCTTGCAAGTGAACGTGCCCCGGAATAATGTCGATGTACGAATTGACAACCGCGATGAACGGTTTGTCAAAATCCTCATCTTTCACCCCGGCCGCCCGCAGCAAACTCCGGTGCGGGGCGCGGTCAAATCCTTTTTTGATCATGTCGCTGCGCCGCTTTTTCATATTCTGGTCCCTCCATCGTGCAGATTGCTAGGTTGCTAGTATTGTACCACTTTTTCTAATAGAAAGACAATTACCTTTATTATGAATGCGTTTTCAAAATCTGCTTCGAAAAAACAAGTCAGAAAAATCAGCCTTTCCTCTTGACAACCGGAGCATTTGGCGTCATAATTTCTTACAAATTGCACTCCTTGACAAGAAAACAACAGGAACGGCACGGGACTAGTAAACCGAGGGAACGCGCCAGAGAGTGGAACCCACAGGCTGGAAGGTTCCTCGCGGGAAGCCGGTTGAACCTGCCCTAGACGGCCGCTTATGCAAACATAAGCCGCACGCCTGCGTTACAGGCCAGAGGTGGGCGCTTTGTGCGCCAAAAAAGGTGGTACCGCGGAACGCTTTTCCGTCCTTTTGCAAAAAAGGAGGAAAAGCGTTTTTTATTGGCCGGCCGCTTCGCAGAGCGGCTAGGCGATCCAACTCATGCCATTCAACACGCAAAGGAGGGAGGAACGCGATGAAACGGCAGCGCGTGGTGGTCAAAATCGGCAGCAGCTCGCTCACCGATCCGAAAGGCGGCCTTTGCCATGACAAGCTGTTCGATCACGTTGAGGCGATCGCTTATCTCAAACAGCTCGGCCATGACGTCATTCTCATCACGTCCGGCGCTGTCGCCGCTGGTTTCGGACCTTTAGGCTACCCGGCGCGCCCGACGACAATCGCTGGGAAACAGGCAGCCGCAGCCGTCGGGCAAAGTTTGCTCATGCAGGCGTACAGCTCGGCGTTCGCCCAATTCGGCTTTACGGCCGCTCAGCTGTTGTTGACGCGCAGCGACTTTTACAGCCGCGAGCGGTTCCGCAACTTGTTTGCCACAATCACCACACTGCTTGAGAACGGCGCCGTGCCGATCATTAATGAAAACGACTCCGTTTCCATTGAAGAATTGACATTTGGCGACAATGACATGCTTTCGGCGCTTGTCGCCGGCTTTTTGCACGCTGATGCGCTCATTTTGCTTACGGACATTAACGGGTTGTATGACGCCAATCCGAAAACGAATCCGCAGGCGAAAAAATACGCCTTTTTGCCGGAAATCACCGATGAGATGATCGAAGCCGCCGGCGGCATCGGTTCAGCCGTCGGCACCGGCGGGATGCGCTCGAAGCTTCTCGCGGCTCGAAAAGCACTTTCGTTTGGCGTCAGCGTGTTCATCGGCACGGGAAGCGGCCGAGAAAAACTGGCTGATATTTTAGCTGGAAAAGGAGACGGCACGTACATCGGCGTTCCGTTTCCGAAACAAATGCAAATGCGCAAACAATGGATTGCCTATCATGCTCCTGTCGCCGGCATGATCACGGTCGACAGCGGGGCTGAAGAAGCGTTGCTTATGCGTGGGAAAAGTTTGCTCCCTGCTGGCGTAACAGCGGTTTCCGGCGACTTCCATGCGATGGATGTCGTGGATGTCGTCAATGAAAAAGGGATCACGATCGGACGCGGCCAAGTGTATTACGCCGCCGCCGATTTGAAAAAAGTGAAAGGGCGGCCGAGCGAAGAGGCCCGGCAATACTCTTACCTTCACCGCCCGGAAGTCATCCACCGCGACAATTGGGTCACGTTGCGAAAGGAGAGTGTATCGAAATGAGCGAACTGCTCGAAAAAGCCGAACGGTTGAAAACCGCCTCACAAACGCTCGCCATGCTGTCAGCGGAGGAAAAAAATGAGGCGTTGGAACAGATCGCCCAAACCCTTGACCGCGAACGCGCCTTCATTTTGCAAGAAAACGAGAAAGATATGGCCCAAGGCCGCGAACAAGGGCTGTCGCCGGCTTTGCTTGACCGGCTCCAACTCACCAATGAACGCCTGGACCAAATCATCGACGGCGTCCGCCAAGTCGCCTCGCTGCCTGACCCGGTCGGAGAAATCATCGCAGAGTGGACGCGGCCGAACGGGCTCCGCATCCAAACGGTGCGCGTGCCGCTTGGGGTCATTGGCATGGTGTACGAAGCGCGCCCGAACGTGACGGTCGATGCGGCGAGCCTTTGCTTGAAAACGGGCAACGCGGTTTTGCTTCGCGGCAGCACATCAGCGCTTCATTCGAACAAAGCGCTCGTTCGCGTCATGAAAGAGGCGCTCCGCACGACGACCGTTCCGGAAACGGCGATTGAACTGCTCGAAGACACGAGCCGGGAAACGGCGCAGCGTATGTTCCGTCTCAACAGCTACTTGGATGTGCTCATCCCGCGCGGCGGAGCCGGGCTCATCCGCTCGGTCGTCGAAAACGCCACCGTGCCGGTGCTTGAGACCGGCGTCGGCAACTGTCATATTTTCATCGACGAATCAGCCGAGCGGCAAATGGCCATCGAGATCGTCCTAAACGCCAAACTGCAGCGCCCATCGGTCTGCAATGCCGTCGAAACGGTGCTCATCCATGAGCGTTGGCCATATGCCGCCGACTTGCTTGAGACGCTTCACGCCCGCGGCGTCGAATTGCGCGGCGACCAACGTCTTGCCTCCGCCTATCCGTTTATCAGCGAGGCAACAGAAGATGACTGGTATACGGAATATTTGGCGCCGATTTTAGCGGTCAAACTGGTCGCCGATGTCGACGAGGCGATTGGCCACATCCGCCGCTACGGGACGAAGCACTCGGAAGCGATCATCACGGAAAACGAGGTGAACGTCCGCCGCTTTTTCCAGGCGGTTGATGCGGCGGTCTTGTACCATAACGCCTCCACCCGCTTCACGGACGGGGAGCAGTTCGGCTACGGAGCGGAAATCGGCATCAGCACGCAAAAGCTGCACGCCCGCGGTCCGATGGGGCTTGTCGCCATCACGACGACAAAATCGCTCGTGTACGGGACGGGGCAAATTCGGGAGTCATAACGATGGCTGCAACGAAGACGGCTTCCTTTTTCACTAAGTTTCTAAAGCATAAAACGATCCGGACCCAACCCATGGCTTCCGGATCGTTTTCTTATTTTTCCATTTCCACAAATACCCAATAACGGCTGCCGATAAAGTTCACCGCCATCCCGGCGATTGTCGCCGCCAGTTTCGCCAGCCAGAGCGGCGCGAGCCGTTCCGCGGCCAGCAAAACGGCAAGCGATGCACCGAACGACAGCCCGTTGACGACAAGAAAGCGCAAAACTTCCTTTATATTGGCTTTCCGTTTGACTTGAAACGTCCAACGCCGATTCCAAATGTAGCTGTTCGCCATCCCGGCGCCGTAGGCAACGGCTTGGGCAACCGCCGCCTTAGCGCCTGCAGCAGTCAACAAAAAAAAGACGGCGAAGTCCACCGCGGTATTGCTCACCCCAACGAGGCCAAACCGCCATACGGCTTGTTTTTCTTTACGGAATATACGAAGGCTTTCGTTCATGTTTCGTTCCGACTCCCCACGTTTCGTTGACAATATAGAGCGGACGCTCTTTCACTTCATCGTAAATCCGGCCGATATATTCGCCAATCGCGCCGAGCATGAGCAGTGTCACCCCGTTGCCAAGCAGCATGACCATCAACAATGACGCCCAGCCAGCGATCGTTGAATGAGCAAACCATTTAAGATAAAGGACAACGAACATCCCCACCACACTGGCCGCAGACAACAAAAATCCAAGCCAATTGGCCAGCTTCAGCGGCTTGTATGAAAACGAGGTGATGCCATCAAGCGAAAACCGAATCATCTTTTTGAGCGGGTATTTCGTCTCACCGGCGAAACGCGGCTCCCGTTCGTATTCAACCGCCGTCTGCCGGAAGCCGACCCAGCTTACCAGCCCCCGAACAAACCGGCTCCGCTCTCTCATATAGCGTAACTGATCGCACACTTTCCGGTCAATAGCAGGAAAACACGAAGCTTGCCCAGCGCGCCGCTATCCGCCCCGCCCACGGCTTGACGATCACGTACATCATCCACGTCGAGGCAACCCCCGCCAACGCTTCCGGAAGAAGCACGCTAAAATCGCTCACTCCGAACACTTTCACGCTCAACGCCTGCAGCCAAAGCGCCGCCGGCGGCTTATCAACGGTAATGAATCCCTCCGGATCAAGCGCGGCGAAGAAAAACGCCTTCCAACTTGCGGCCATGCTTTTCGCCGCCGCCGTATAATACACATTGGAACCGCTGTTTCCAATTTGATAGAAGTGCAAAAAAGCTGACCAAGCCATGATCGCAGCAATCCATCCATCCCATTTCCATTGTATTTTCTTCATCGACTCTCCCTTTCCGTCATGTTCTTCGTCTCCTGCCGTTACGTTACCCCGTGTTGGTGAAAGTTTGGTGAAAAAATCGAGCGAATGGACAAGGTTTTCATTTCGCTGACCGCAGACGTGTGCTATGATAAAAGGCGAAAGGAGGTGAATCGTGTGGAAGGAGCCACCATCGTGCAACAAATTTTAAAGGCGCTCGACTTGCATTCCGGAAAAATCCAACAGCAAATGAAAGAAATGGAAGATCGGCTGCGCACCGAAATCCAAGATACAGAAAGCCGACTGCGTGCTGAAATTCAAGACACGGAAAACCGACTGCGCGCGGAGATCCAAGATACGGAAAACCGACTGCGCGCGGAGATCCAAGATACGGAAAACCGACTGCGCGCCGAGATTCAGGATACAGAAAATCGGCTGTATGCCAAAATTCGAGAGACGGAAGACCGGTTGCACCAAAAACTTTTGGATTTGGAAAAGCGCACGGATGCTCGATTTGAGCGCTTGGAAACGAAAATGAACTATTGGCGCCTTGAATGGTCGGAAACGCAGGAAACGGTTGACTTCCTCGCCCGCAAAACCCTCCAACATGAACGAAAACTCCGTTCCCGGGCTGGACAAAACGAAATCTCTTAAAAAACGAAAAAGAAACAAGCCAACCGGCCGCCAGCATGTTTTTTGCTTGACGGCCGGTTGGGCTTTTGTCTCGTGCTTGCCGGCTTCTTTTTTGGACAGACAACCGCCTTGACCGATCATCGTCGTGTCGAACAGCAGCCAATGTTGCGGGGCGTTCTTCTTATTCGTTTCCTTGCTGCTTGGCGATGTCCGCGCCGGAAAACGCCGCTTTCATCGCTTCATACGACGGCTTCAGCCGCTCGTGGTAGCGCGGCGTCTCCCATGTCGGCCACGTGTACGTGTAAAACCGCTGAACCGGCAGCACATTCCCTTCCATCGCCGGGAACGAAAATGAGCGCTCCCCGTTGGCGACGTACACGCCGAGGCGGATGCCGGGGATGATCTCTCGGCTTTTTAGACCTTCTTTTGACCAGATATCGCCCATCACCTCGCGCCGGCTTGGATCGGTGACATTCAACAGCGCCCACGGCAGGCGAATTTCATACATATCACCGCGGCGGCTCACGCTGAGATCGGCAAGCGAGTCATAGGCCGCATCGGCCGGGTTGGCGGTGCCGAAGCGAAGCACCCCGGTTTCATACGAGTCAAACGGCACGGCCTTGCCATCTGCTTCTTCGAGCTTTTTATTCAGCGTCAACCGGATCGGGTGGTATACTCCGTTATCTTTGCGATGGGCGTACGGCGCCGCCGGCATCATGTGCAGCTGATAGCCGTAATGATAAGAAAACGTGTCATAGTAGCTGTCGACAAGCAGCCGGGCGCGCTGTTTTCCATGAATGACTAAAGCAAAGTCAATCCCCGACGTACGCATGCCGGAAAGGCCCGGGAGGCGCGATTGCCCTTGGCCTGGAATCGTATCAAACGCAATGTACGTCGTTGTTTCATCGGTGATGCGCGCACCGTCAAGCCGCACGTACAAATACCCTTCATCGCTTGTGACGTACAGCGCTCGCTTGCCCTCTGTCCAAACCGGACGGATTCCATTGAACGTCCAATCGTCTTTCCGCCCGTCGACCTTGATCATCGCGGCCGCGCTTGAACGTGGCTCAAACCGAAGCAGCCCAAAATGTTGTTCGTTCGTCTGCGCATTCAGCCAAAACGGCCGACGATCCGGGTTGTCATAATCCATCGTGTTCCACGTCCGCTTGAACCATTCATCCTGCCAGGAAAACAACAGCCCTCCCGCCATCCGCTCATGGACGATGTCCTCAAACAGCTCCCGGTCGATCGTTCCTTGCTCCTGTTCCGACAAAAACCCCTGATTTTTCCCGTGCACATTTCGATGCGCCATGCCGCGCGACGAAGGAACACCGAACTCGGCGACGAGAATCGGCATCCGGTGAGCGGCCTTCATCTCATGCAAGTAGCCGGCATAGCTGTTATGCTCGCCGCGCGAGTCAATATAGCGGATATATGTTTCTTCTCTGTTCAAAAAATCCGGATAATACGGATAAATATGATACGAAGCGAACCATCCGGCGCGCAGCTTGTCGGTGGCGTACATGACATTCGGATTGACGGAAACAAGATCTTCTTTGACAAACGGCTCGGCCGGATGACGAAGGAAATCGGTCGTCACCCAGTTGGTGAAACTCACGGGCCGCTGCCACCCATACGTTTCCGTCTCATAGCCGACCGCTTCGTCGACCGCACGCGCGAGCCACGCTTCAAACGGGCTTGCTCCCTTCGTATACACATATGTCCCGCGGTAATCCCCTGATCCGCGATGGGCTTTGTTCGTGGCGGCAACAACGTCCGGATCCCATTCGACGCCGAAAATCCACCCGAGGACATAAGGGGAAAGGTCATATCGGTACACTCCCCCGGCGTGGCCCGGCCGCTTTGGAATGTTGGCGTTGCCGTGGATGATGTCGATCGTGCGGCGAATCTCGGCACGAAACGCCCCGTCCACCGCGGGGGACCAAACATCTTTGATCCGAAGCATCATCGCTTCATCGATCCAAACGCCGTGAAACAAATAGAGCGGCTGCTTGGCGGTTTGATTGTATTCATAGAGCGCTTCGTAAAACGCCGGCGGATGGATCGTATAGACGCGGACGGCGTTCGCCCCCATCGCCCCGATATACTGAAGCCAGCGGAAGTATTCTTCCTTCGTGATGCTCGCCTCGCCCGGAAACGCGCCGGGTTTGCTGATGCCGAGGTTGACGCCTTTAATAAGCAGCGGCTCCCACCGTCCATTGCGATATACTTGAAGATAGTCGCGCCCGACCGTCCCCGCCAAGCGGATGCCGTCCTGCTCCGCCGTTTCTGTAGCGGCAGGCCGCTTCTTCTCCTCCTGATACGTTTTGATTTCTTGCAAAATGGCTTTCATCATCGGCACGTACACTTTCCAATAAAACGCCGTCTCATCATCCGGGCGGCTGCTCGCCGTCCACTTGCGCCATCGATCGAATCCAACCGTTTGGTAAATCGATGGCACACTGCCTTGATCGGCGTAATCGCCGCAAAAGTAGTACGACTGGTACGTGCGCGTCTCATAGCGGACAACGGCCGGAAACGAAACCGGAACCCCGATGGCGCGCAGCTTCTCGTTCCCGCGTTTGGAAAGCGACAACGTATAGGTCGCCAACACATCGTCCGGATCAAGCGGCTGGACGATGTCAAACCAGTACGAATAAGGAACGCGCTCGTGTTGGCCCCACCGCGCTTTCCCCGCTTTCGTATACGAAAACACGACGCCATCGCCGCCAAGATCGCGCCGGTCCAAAACCATCAACCGATCGCGTTCATCCACAAGCACAATTCCCGGACCGCGGAACGCAAACGGCGTTCCATATTGTTGTTCGTAGTTCTCCCTGACCCACGCCGGCACTTCCCGGCTGGATAAATCGGGGAAATAGCGCCCGATCCACCCCGTCCAATGCAAGCCGAACAGCGATTCAAACGACGCGCGCACCTCCTGCGCTGTCGGGTGGGCCATCGAGTTGAATTCGGCGATCAACGTGTTTCCCCCTTCCCGGGCGAACCGCCAAAGCGCCTTCACCGTCTCGCCGTCCAGCCCGCCGTGCACTTTCGCCGACCGCGCCCCGTCCGTCCGCTGGCGAACAAATTCTTCTTCATAGACGCCGTACGTGTCGGCGACATACACGGCATCATAGCGATCCATCGTGTTCGGAAACGGGCGCACTTCGTATGCCCCGCCGCCCTTTGGCACAAATCCGACATAATCGCGCGCCGCATCATACGCCTCACCATTCCGGTGCACGTACTTTTGCGCCCGGAGCAGCCAAACAAGCCCTTGGTGCTCGCGGTACGACCGATCCGGCACCGTGTCATCGACAATGAGCAGCTCAAGCTCCGTTTCCGGCTTCAACCACCAAAGCCAATACGGCGCCGACAGAAGCAGCACCGCCAAGACAATATATACATAAAACCAGCGGAACGCCCTTTCCTCCATCTTCCCACTCTCCCTCACACCTGGTATCTTCCTTATAACAAAAGGAGCGCTTGTCCGGCAAGAACAAACAGGCATTTCTGCCCAAAAAAGAAAAGAAACGCAGGGTCGTTCGTCTTCCCTCCGCTCCCTGAACGCGACCCAACGTCCGATCCCCGGACACGAAACAGGCCTCTCTGATGGCTTCCGAAAACATGAGTCCGTCCATCACTCACATCCACACCCTTGCCGATCAAGAACGCGAGACTGAACGCAAGGTGAGGACAAGCGGATCCGGCTCCCCAGCGCCGAACCGCTTTGACCGCGCCCGCAAAACCTGCTATTGGAAAAACCGCGATAACGGCGCTGCATTCCTCGTTCCATCACCAGCTTTCGATGCGGCCATCCAACCGGGGCACGAAGTCGGCCTGCATCATTACCGTCAGATTACCGCTCCGCCACCGGCTCTCGCCGCGGCCATCCAACACGAAAAGGCAAGCTCCCGACAAGAGCCTGCCTTTTCGCCATGACCATCTATCGATTTGGTTCATATACATCCCACGTCCATTTGATCGACTCGACAATTTGCTCGGCCGCCTGTTCGGCTTCAAGCTCATTCAACACCACGCGGGAATGATGGAGGGCGTAAGCCGACTGCCGCTGGAAAAACAGCTGCTCCACCTCTTCCAACGTTTTGTTTTTCAGCACCGGGCGGCTGTCGACAATGAGCGGCAGCCGTTCCTCTTTCCAATAATCCCATGACAAGTCAAGGAAAAAGACGATGCCATGAGCGAGGCATGCGCGCCGCACCTCCTCCTGCAAATACGCGCCGCCGCCAAGCGAAAGGATTTTCAACCTTGTATTTGTGCATAAATCGACGATGAGTTCCCGTTCCACCTTTCGAAAATACGCTTCTCCTTTTTGCGCGAAAAGCTCCGGAATCGACATCCCTTGCCGCCGCTCGATTTCCGCGTCGACATCGATAAAATCGCGGTACAGCTTTTTCGCCACCAGCTGCCCGATCGTTGTTTTCCCCGCTCCCATAAAGCCGATCAATATGATGTTCCGCTCGCGGAGCGGGATGGTGGTTTGCCTCTCCACGTTCCCTCACTCCCTTTTCAATCGCTCTTTCTAGATGACTGCCGGATGACGAGCTCTGGATGCAAAATCGTCCGTTTCGGCTCGCTGTCATCCCCTTTCATGCGTTCATGCAACCGCCGCGCCGCGCACGCACCGATCTTTTCTGGGAACGCGGCCACCGTCGTTAACGGTGGTTGAAACAACGCTGACTCTTGAAATGTTGTCAAATCCCACGACCGCGATATCGCGTCCCGGAACGATTCCTTCCTCTTTTAAGCCGAGCATCGCCCCGAAGGCGACAACATCGTTATAACAAAAGAGCGCTGTCGGCGGGTTCGGTTGTTGCAAAACTCGTTTCGCCGCCATCCGTCCGCCCTGCCTTGTTGTCGCCGACGGCACAAGCAGCGCGTCATCCACCTCGATGCCTGCGGCACGCAACGCCTTGCCGTATCCCCTTTGGCGCGCCTTCCATACGGACGACTGCGGAGAACCGCCAATAAAGGCAATGCGGCGATGACCCTGATCGAGCAAATGCTCAGTCGCCATCCGCCCGCCGGCCACATTATCGATTCCGATATAATCAAACTGTCCAGCCGGAAGTTCATCACGAGCAAACAACACGACTGGAATATCCCATTGCCGCAGCCGCTCAACCATCTCGGTCGAACACCCCGGAACCGGGCTCATGATGACGCCGCCAACCCGATGCTCAAGCATCGTCGATAGTAATGCATCTTGTTTTTCCGGCCGGTCAAACGTCGTGCCTAAAATGACGGTATATCCTTCCTGATCAAGCGCCTCGTGGACGCCGACAAGCAGTTCGGAAAAAAACGGGTTGTCAAGTTCCGTAATAATCAACCCGACGGTGGAAGAGCGCTGCGAGCGCAAATTGGCGGCTACACGGTCATACACGTAGCCTAATTCTTTCATCGATCGAAGCACTTTTTCCCGTGTTTCTTTCGAAATATTCGAACTCCCACGAACAACAAGCGAGGCTGTCGCCCGCGACACGCCGGCATGCTTGGCCACTTGTTCGAGCGTCACACGGGAGCGCTTTTTATCCGACACGGTTCGAATCACCTGCTTTACCGTTGCTTTAACCTACTAAAAGTATAAACGGTTGCTGCAAACAGTGTCAACGCACAGCGCCGGCTGGGCAGGAAAAAGGCGCCTCATCGTTCGTTATCCAAACAACGCAAAAAAAAAAAAGCCCGGCGATCTCCAAACGAGAAGCCGAGAGTCAACTGCCCGCCGCATGAACTACCCGCCACCTACGCTTTGCTGAGAGGCGGGGGCTTCAAGCGACTTGTGCATGTTCGCTGAACGGCAAGCCACACAAAAACCCTTTATGCTTCCCCGCGTTCCGAAGGTGTCCGTTCTAACCATCTATTTATCATATTGGTTGGCTATCGTCCCCCCCGAAATTCATCTCCCACTTTCACTTTGTTTCGAAGTGGGAGACTTCTTTCGGAACGTTAAATAATCTCTTTTTCTCTTAACTTCTGAATGTCCTCCTCGGACAGGCCAAGCATTGTCTGCAAAATCTCTTCCGTATGCTCCCCTAAATCGGGCGCAATACGGCGCACCGCGCCCGGCGTTTTTTCAAATTTCGGCACGATGCCGGGCACTTTAATTTTGCCAAGGCGCGGATGGGCGACTTCAATGATGTTTTCCCGTGCTTGATAGTGCGGATGCTCAAAAATGTCTTTAATGCTTAAACGGCCCGACATGGCGCAAGGTGTCCCCTTTCCCCGGCAACTCCACTTTAATGACATCGGCGCCAAAATCGCCGAGCAATACCGCACCGAACGGCGCCGCGATCATCGTTGAAACATCGAGCACTTTGACACCCTCCAACGGCAAACGACCCATGATGCTCTCCTCCTCCAAAGTCCAATTATTGGCTGTATTTCATGATGACCGACAATACATCTCTGACTTCTTCAATGGGAATTTGCCCCGGAGCTGAGCTTTGTTGGCCAACGGCAAACGTGACGGCCGAACCGAACAATCCCCCGACCAAACGAGTGATGGCGCCCAATCCTCCCATCGACATCGTAATGAGTGGGATCTCCAACCCCTGCCGCGCCTCCTCGGTCGCTTGCAACAAGGCAAGAACGTCTTGTCGCGATGTTGGCATGACCGCCACTTTGGCGATATCGGCACCATGTTGCTCAGCTTGGCGCATTTTGGCGACAAGTTCTTCCTTAGATGGCGTACAATCAAAATTATGATAGGACAAAACGAGACGCACTCCATAGCAGCGGGTCAGCTGACGGACAGCGGGGACATAGGGCTCATGGGCAAGCTCGTAATCAAGCAAATCGATCGCGCCGCTTTGGCACACTGTTTCAAACAACCGCAGCTTTTCCTCTTCTGTCAAGGAAATCGGTCGGCCGCCCTCCAGTTCGGAACGAACCGTAAACAAAATCGGGATGTCTCCGGCGATCGCCCGCATCTCTCTCGCCGTTGCCGCCACTTGCTGTTCGTCATGAATCGCCTGGAAAAAGTCCGCACGCCATTCAATCAGATGCGGCTTTTTCGCGCTGATTTGCCTTGTTTCCTCTAACACTTGCCCCGCATCCGCTCCAACGACCGGGGCGCAAATGCACGGCTCGTCTCCCCCAATCAAGACATTGCGCACACGGACGGCGCGTTTTGAAATCGCCATATGCTCTTCCCCCTTATGGTCGATAACCTAGTTTTTCTGAAATCGCTTGCGCTCCTTCTTTCACGATCGTTTCGAACTTCTCGAGCACGTCCGGCGTAAACCGATGCGTCGGCCCGGAGATGGACAAGCAGGCGCTAACTTCCCCACGGATATTGAAAATCGGCGCCGCAACGGCCGCAGAGCCGACTTCCCGTTCATCGATGCTAGACGCAACGCCGCGCTCCCGAATCACCTCAAGCTCCGCCGCTAGACGAGCCAAGCGTTCCTTTGTCGGCATTTGCGCGAAAATTCGCTCTTGAAAGGCGGGCGATTGGTATGCCAACAATACTTTTCCTCCCGCGCCCGCCCAAAGCGGCAGCCGCTCGCCGATTCTCACCATATGGCGCAGCGCCTGAAGCCCCTCGCACTGTTCGACGCAAACGCGGGCATCTTGTTCGAGCACGTATAAGTTCACCGTCTCCCGCGTCTCGTCGCGCAGCCGCTCCATCACAGGCCGCGCGATTTCCCGCACTTTAATCGATTTGCCGGCAATATATCCTAAATAGTACAATCCTTGTCCAAGACGGTACTTTAACGTCTCCGGATCTTTGACGACCAAGCGGTTTTGCTCCAGCGTAGCGAGCAGGCGCGTTGTCGTTGATTTGGCCAGCGAACAGGCGTGTTGATTATCCAATAAAATCCAAAGGGTATAGAAAAAAGAGCACCTTTCCTGTAGAATGTGGGTAGCGACACAAACAAACCCAGGAGGTGCTCTCTATGAACAAGCATACCACACTCCCGAATTTGATGCAAAAACTTGTTTCGGATGAAGAGATTCAACGGATT